>CAKRKK010000070.1 GCA_934358235.1 uncultured Lachnospira sp. | reverse complement strand
ATCCTTTATTGTCTGCAATTAGATGGTCCAACAAGGTATAATGAACTTCAGCGTAAGATGGAAACAGCAACTTTCCGGTCATTGTCAAAAGCTTTAAAAGAATTAGAAGCCGATGATCTTATTATTCGCAAAGATTATGGGGAAATCCCGCCACGAGTTGAGTATAGTCTTTCTGAACGTGGAAAATCCCTAGCACCTGTATTAGATGCTTTCTGTCTTTGGGGACAAGAACATCGAAATGACTAATCATTTTTGCCCTTTCATCGTTTTTACAGATAAGCCGGTTGTATTAATAAATTGTTGTGTGTCCTAGAATTATCCTTTAGAACGTGAAACTCATCTGTGCGTATGCGCATTTTTTTACATATCTAAGCCTGGTTTCTTTGCTACTTATATATAGCAACTGTAACTCCATCACAGACTGTCCTGCCTACCAGCTTTATGCCGCTTCTGGAAGCCAGGCAGGCGCTTCTTTCACACACATTATCCACACCCACCTGCTTTCTTACAAACTCTGACGTGCAAAATTCTCCCTCTGCCTGACTTAGACGTTTGGCGGAGTAGGTCATATATGGAACCTTAAGCTGCCTTGCTAACATTATTATCCCCTGTTCATCAGCCTTTTTGTCAACTGAGGCAATAACGGCAATGCTATCCATCATCAGCTTGTTAGAAGCAAAGGTATTCTTTACAGCCCTTCTGATTTCTTCTAAGGACTTTCCTCTCCGGCACCCAATACCAACTGCTAACTCCATAGGGACAAGCCTGAGCGTGTTTTTAAATGCGGGCTCTGTATTATACTCTGTAACAATCTGTATTCCACTTTCAGCCTGATTTCTATTTTCGTATCCAGCTAACCTGCCATTGTTGTCCGTAAGCCAGAGCTGGTTATTATATTGTTTTATCGTATCACATATCACAGCTTTGTATACATCAGCTCCTGTTATTCCAACCCTTTCACCATTCAACACTCTTCCTGATATCTCCTTAATCATAGCTGGATTAACTATACGCAGGCTATGCTCCTTCGCAAATAAATCAACTGCAAACATGCCTCTTGCATCAGTTGCCGTTGTTATAACCGGAAGCATATCAAGCGCTTCTGCAAGCCTGCTGCACCACTCATTCGCTCCGCCTATATGTCCTGAAAGAACAGATATTAGAAATCTGCCTCCCTCATCTGCCACAAGCACTGCTGGATCTGTAACCTTGCTTTTAAGATATGGCGCTATTGTTCTTACCGCAATAGCCAGAGCACATATGAATAATATTCTGTCAGCACTTTCAAATATATCATTTATAATTCTCCCTACGGCTTCAAAGGGAATAACCTCTGTTTCATACTCACCTGCACATCTGCTATGACAATATATAACAACCTCAGCTTCCGGTGCCTTCATAACCTTAGCTGCACGCCGTGCTGTCTTCATTCCCTCGTGCGTATATGTGATTATAACTGTTTTCATCCTCTGTACTCCGTTTTAAATGCCTTATCATACAACTTTGAATATGTATATCTGTCTCCTAGGAATTCTCCAACCAGCACAAGTGCAGTCTTTGTTATTCCCTCTCTTTTAGCAGCCACGGCCAGCTCCTTTAAGGTTGTTTTTATACACTTTTCATCCTTCCAGCTTGCCTTATATACAAGTGCACAAGGTGTATCAGGAGTATATGCACCTTTATACAGCTCCTCCTGCAGCTTTTCAAGATGTGAGGAGCTTAAAAATATAACCATAGAGGTTCCATGCTTTGCTAACTCTGATAACCTTTCATTAGCTGGTACTGGTGTTCTGCCAGGCATTCTTGTAATAATAACTGTCTGTGCTACCTCTGGAACTGTATATTCACATCCGGCGGCTGCTGCAGCCGCAAGAAAGCTGCTCACCCCTGGACATATCTCACAGGTAATCCCCCTTTTAGCAAGCTCCTCTATCTGCTCGCGGATAGCACCATATAAAGAAGGATCTCCAGTATGTAGTCTTACAATCCTTTTTCCCTCCTGCTCTGCCTTAACTATAACTTCTATGACCTCATCCAGGTTCATATATGCACTATTATATATTTCACAACTGCTGTCTGCATATTCCAGAAGCTCCTCATTTACAAGCGAACCTGCATATATGATAACCTCTGCTTTGCTAAGCAGCTTCATTCCTCTTACCGTAATCAGATCCTTAGCTCCAGGTCCTGCTCCTACAATACTTACCATACCTTATTTCTCCATTATCAATTCTTTTTTATAGTTATTCTTTGTAGCTGCTTACAGCTATAAGAAGCTGCTCTTTTACATCAGCTTTCTTTATTGATATTAACTATATCCTTAAGCAGCTCATCAGCTCCACTTGTCTTTCCAAGTATTCCATATTCGTTAGAAAATACTATTGCTTCAAGTCTTATTCTTTCATTGCACCTTTTTTTCAGCACTTTTTCAATTCTTAGCATAAGCTGCTCCATAGCTGGCTTAAGCAGCTTATGTTTCTTCAATATTTCAAGTGCAGCATCTGTTGTCACACAGTCAAGAAGCTCTCCTGCAATATCCGACATCGCTCCTGCCTGTATGGCACAGGCTGCCATTACCTCCATACGTCCATCTGCTATCCTTGAATGTGTATTCATAATTCCAGCTCCCAGCTTCACAAGCTTTCCTATATGTCCGACTAAAAGCATCCCTTCTGCTTCTGAGGCACACACCATATCTATTGTATCACCTATGTAGTTACTGCACTTGATACTTCTTTTCAACTCTATATTAAGTGTATTAAGCAGAAAGTCCTGTCCATAATTACCCGGAGCAACCAGAAGTATCCGTTCTCCATCTGCAATATGCATTCCTATCTCAGTTTTTATTGTATCTATAAGTGCCTGCTCGCTCATTGGCTCCACTATTCCGGTGGTTCCAAGAATAGATATTCCTCCTACTATACCAAGATTAGGATTAAAGGTTTTCTTTGCAAGAGCTTCTCCCTCGGGAGCATATATTAAAACCTTCAGGCAGCCATCATAGCAGCAGCTTTCTTTTATGCCGCCAACAGCCTCTTTAATCATATTAAGCGGTACGGGATTAATGGCCGCCTCTCCAACCTCACGCTGCAGGCCCTTCTTAGTTATCCGGCCTATGCCAACCCCTCCATCTACTATAATACCAGAGGCTTCCTTCAAAGCACCATCAACACTGTCTATATATGACACCTCTGCATATACAAGCATTCCATTAGTGACATCAGGATCATCACCACTATCCTTTCGTATGGCACAGGCTGCTTTATCAGCATCCAGAGTTATATCCAAAACAGGCAGCTTAAGACTTACCCCGGATGGTGTTAACACCTCCACGCTTAACACTCTCTGCCCTGTTAGTAACATCTGTGCTGCCGCTTTTGCCGCTGCGCACGCACAGGTTCCTGTTGTATATCCGCATCTTAATCTTTTCTGATTCTTGTATACATATCTTTCTAACATCTACGCCACTCTTTATCATCCTCTGCTGCCATATAAAGCAACGCATTCATTATTGCTGCTGCAACATTACTTCCACCTTTTCTTCCGCGTGCAACTATATACGGCATTTTACTTTCAATAATCTCTTCCTTTGCCTCAACAACATTAACAAAGCCTACAGGAACTCCTATAACCATTGCCGGTGCAAAGCTTCCAGCATCATATAACTGCCTGATTCTCATAAGTGCAGTAGGTGCATTACCAACAACCATAATACATCCTGTATTGTTTATTGCCGCCTTTTCAACACTTACAGTTGCACGCGTAACACCGCGCTTTGCTGCACTTTCTGCAACATCCTCATCTGCCATATAACAACAAAGCCTGCAGTTAAACCCTGCCGCTATCTTGTGGCTAATTCCTGCTCTTGCCATATTAGTATCAGTAACTATATCTGCTCCACCACGTATTGCCTCAATTGCTTTATCAACAACATTTTCTGAAAATGTAAGACTTGTCTGATATGAAAAATCTGCTGTTGTATGTATTACTCTTTTGACAATAGGTTTATAAATAGCAGGTATTTCTACCGTAAGTTCTTTTTCTATTATTTCAAATGACTGCTTTTCAATATCCATCGGTTTCATAATTATAATTCCTGTCCTCTTATTATCCTGCCGCTTATTGGCATTTTATACACCTCTGGCTCCCGCCTGTTATATTTTCATTAACGCTCTTAATTGTTCTCTGTCTGGCTTTACAAGCACCTTTTTTTTCTGCCTGTACGCATATTCAAGTACATCACCCACCAGTCTATTCATGCTTCCTATATGACATCCCGTATCTATAACATATTCCGATTCATCTATTAACTGACAGGCTCTTTCACATGCCTGTCTGCTCACAGGCTCAAACATTGCATTAGAAACAACGTCCATTGCCAGCGCCCTTGCTATCGGATAATCACAGTCATTTTCGTATATAATGCCTGCTGTAAATGCTATTCCCATACGCTGTAATTCCCTGTATGTGTATATGCCGCTTCCTGCCCCACCAAGCACAAATACATGTGGTTTTCCTTCTGGTTTCTTTAACTCTGCACTCCCATACAGACTATTATAGCTCCCTTGTGTAAGTCCATAAAGACTACTTATATACTCATCTGTAAATATGTTTTCTGGTCTGGCAAACCTTATACTTCTGTCGGCACCTATACACATAACATAGTCTGCAAGCTTAGCAGCCAGCTCTATCTCGTGAAGTGAAACAATAACTGCTACATTGTCCTTTACTGTCATCTCCTGTAATATGTCAAGCAGCTCTATCTTATGTCTGATATCCAGAAATGAAGTTGGTTCATCAAGCACTATAATCTCCGGCTTCTGACATATAGCTCTTGCAAGCATAATACGCTGGCGCTGTCCGTCACTAATCTGTGAAAAATCCTTATCGGCAATATCTGCTGCTGAAACCTTTTCTAAGGATTCATTAACTATCTTTTCATCTTCTTTAGTAAGCTTTCCGAAATAATTCGTATAAGGATATCTTCCCATAGCTACTACATCACGACAGGTCATCATTTCTGTCTTTATCTTTTCTGTAAGCACAACAGACATGGTTTTAGCATATTCCTTACTTGTATAGTCACCTATTTTTTTATCCTTTATATATATATTACCGCCAATAGGATGCATTTCCCGTATAATATTCTTAAGTATTGTAGATTTACCCGCACCATTCGGACCTATCAGCACTAATATTTCGCCGGGTTTTACCTGCATAGCAATATCTGATAAAAGTATTTTTCCATTATACCCGACACTTAAATCTTCTGTTTGTACATATATCTGTTCCATACATTTCTCCAATACATCAGCCCTTATTTCTGCACATGTTTTCTCACTAACCTACTTCTTCTGTTTTACCATAAGCCAGATAACAACAGGTGCTCCAAATACTGCCGTTACAGTTCCTATCGCAAGCTCAGAGGGTGAGAATATTGTCCTGGCAATAAGATCACAAAACATACAGAATACTGAGCCGCTTAAAAATATCGCCGGAATCGTAATCAAAGGCTTGGTAGTCTTTAATGATAATCTTGTAATATGAGGAACCGCTATTCCTACAAATGAAATAGGTCCGGCAAGTGCTGTAACACAGGCTGACAAAAGGCTTGAAAGCAATATGATACATACCCTGAAGAAGCTTATATTAATTCCCATGCTCTTAGCATAGCCTTCCCCCAGCAGATATGCACTTATCGGCTTTGAAAACAAAAATGTCACGAGCGCCGCTGGAAATACAACACCTGCAGCCAGCCTTACACCTGACCAGGAGCTTCCGGAAAAGCTTCCCATCGCCCAATGTGTAAGATTAGCAATATCAGAATCATTAGCAAAGGTTATACAAAGATCTGTTATTGCTGAACAAATATAGCTTATCATTATTCCGACAACTAAAAGCATAGACATGCTTTTTACCTTATTGGCAAATAGCAATACATAAAGCATTGCAATAATTGAGCCTGCAAATGCTGCTGCAACCTGTGCCCATAGTGGCATGCCTGAAATATAGTTTAATAAAAATATCATCGTAATCGCGACAAACATTTTAGCTCCTGAGGATATACCAAGAACAAAAGGTCCTGCTATTGGATTCCTGAAAAAGGTCTGTAACAAGAAGCCTGATAATGCTAACGCCCCGCCCAATATAGCAGCCATACATAATCTTGGAAGACGTATCTTCCATATAATGTTATACTCCGGTGTTCCCATATCTCCTTTAAGAAATATAATCCTGAATATCCGCGCCGGGGATATATGTATATTTCCTGTATTTATATTAAATATTACTGCCATTATCATTAATACAATCAGCATTGCATAAACAAACTGATAACGGAATATTTGTTTAAATCTGTTATTATTCATACTATCTCCATTTTTGCACATATTTTGTGCATAACGAGTCTGTGTGTATTCATATTTATTGGCAAAATGACTGCCATATTAAGTAATACATACTCAATATGACAGTCACTAATTATAATTTACATTATTTTATTTCAACTTCTTTAAGTATGTAAGCTCTGTTGTATCAGCATCTGCATTAAGCATAAGGTTAATATCATTAATCATACTTCCGATTGTATCTGCAATCTGGAAGAAATCTGGTGTTGTACACCATACATTGCCATCCTTAACTGCCTTTAAATCAGAAAGTACACTGTTATAAGATGTAAAATCTGACAGAGTTGATGGCTTACCACCTAAGCTCCATACATATATAACATAATCTGCATCCTTTGCCTTCTCATAGAAGCTTTCTATTCCAAGCTCCTGTGTTCCAGTCTTATCTGCGTTAAGATCAGAGAATATATAGTTACCACCTGCTATGTTAACCATCTGTGCAAGATAATCACCTGCATTTCTTACATACAGCTTTCCCTTTGAGGTTATATAAAATACTGCTACAGACTTTCCTGTATTCTGTGCCTTAGAAAGAGTATCCACATAAGCTGCCTGTTCATTAAACATAGTTGTTGCAGCCTCCTCTTCATTGCAAAGCGCAGCATATAGCTTAGCCCACTCTACCCTTCCTAAAGGATGATCCTCATAAGTAGACTGATCTAATATATAATTAACACCCAGCTCCTTTAACTTAGCTGCAACGTCAGGCACACTTGTAAGCATAGTTGAGTATATGGCAAGTGAAGGTGAACCTGCTATGATTGATTCATAATCAGGAGCCTTATAATCGCCAACATAAGTAAGCTTTCCATCATCAAAGGCTTTCTTTACAGCATCTATGTACCAGGACTTCTTATCATAAGTAACCTGGCTTATGCCTGAAAGACAGTTACTTGCATTCATAAGTGATGTAACTGGTGTAGATGATACAAGCATGTTAGTTACAGGAGCCTTTAACACTAATGTATCTGCATCTACCCCTGATGGTGTAGACATTCCATCTGGAACAAGTAATATCTTAGACTGCTTTGATACAATAGCTGTATCTTCATCTCTGTTAGTTATAGTAAGCAGCTTATAACCGCCCTTATAATAATCTACAGAAAAAAGCTTTGCATACTTAAGCTCCATTGAATGGTCGAATACTAACTGACCATCATAATTGTTTCCATTATCCGCATTGTTTCCTGAGCCTGTACCACATCCACCCATTACTAAAGTTGATACAAGCATTACCAGCACAAGCAATAGTGCCAGAAATCTTTTTTTCTTCATTTTTTCTTTTCCTTTCCTTTTTCTTATGAAGATGTCTTGATGATTGCGTCATTCTCTGCAGAAAGGAACGGCACATATATGCAGATATGCTTATGTTTTATATATGCCGGCATAAAAATCAATAGTCTGTTGTTCTCGCAACGACTATTGTGACTCTGCCTGTAAACCGGTCTTCTGACTCACAGCTCATAAGTGATATCCGCCTTCCCGGATTGTATTACTCTCCAGTGGCATAATGGATACCGCCTCCCTGTATACAGCAGCGGAACTGTTCAGGATTCGCACCTGATTCCCTGAAGCAATTAGCAGCCAATACTACTTGCTAACAGCTTCGTTTACAGTGATTATTTCGTTATCATCTTTATTATAATTACTCAAAATATAATTATAATGATATATTATTCCATATAATCCCTTTAAATGCAAGATAGTTATTTCATCTTATTGGATAAAAAATGTACTATATAATCATAATTCTCTGGCATATGTGGAAATGTACAATTCGTGCAATCCTTAATCTTCTTTCCACTTTCCCGCTCGATTATACGCGGATTTCCCGGACAATCCTCATACTGATTCAGCGGACAATAGCAAAAGAGGCAGTTAAAGTCCTGCCCCTCTTCTATCTTGTGACATGGAAAGTACTTACATTGTTCATTCTTAAAATAACGGTAACTGTTCTGCATATGAATCTCCTTATTACATTCACACTTATTACATTCATACTTTTATACAAGCCAGCCCTCTATTATGCAGGCTGTTTACTTCTAATTTATTCACTTATCTATAATCTATAATGTCACTCAATGGTTTTCGTGGTCTTTTCGCTGGACTTTCATTTGCCAATCCAACTGCAACAATTCCTGTCAACTGATTATCTGTTCCAATAAAAGCGGTCAACTCATTATATGCAAAGCACGTATTTGCAATCCATAACGTACCTAATCCATGACTCGTTGCTGTCAATAACAGGTTTTCGATGGCTGCACCTATGGATAAGGAATCACATATCTCAACTATCCGATTTTCTCCTTGAATACATTCAAATGGTGTATGCTGGTTAGTATTAAGAACTGCTATAAGACAAGGAGCCTCCTGCATTATTCTTACTGTATTTTCAGCATCAGGTATGGCAAATGCCCATTCTGGCATAAGTTTATGTGTACTTTTTTCCGTTTCAATACCCTTACGCATAACAGAAACTAATTTATCTTTTTCTTCTCCCTGATACACAATAAATTTCCATGGCTGCCTGTTTTTGGCAGATGGTGCAAGTGAAGCACTATATATCATATCCTCAATCAGTTTCCTGTCAATGTTATCTGCTTTGTATTTTCTTATACTTCTTCTATTTTCAATTTCATTTATCATAGTTTTCCTCTCTTTTATATTTTTCAAATCTTTCACCATTATACACGAAACCGGCTGATGTGGAAAATCCTGCACCAGCCCCTATTATAATAACATCTGCTTCCTCAATTTTTTCTTTTATCTTTGATTTTGTCTTTTCTTTATATTGCTTTACTGTCTGTACTGCAAGCTCAGCAGCTCTTTTATTCGGAAATATAAACACACCGCTTTAAGCGGACAGTTTTCATAACAGTTTCATTTTTTCGAAACACGTTTCTAAATCCATCTGTTCTCCACCTATTCTATAATTCTAATTTTTCATTTCTCTTGACGTCATATTACTTTCTGCCATCTTAATCCTCCTTGTTTTGCAAAGCAAAATCCGAGCCCTTTGGTGCGGAGCGGATTTAGCCTCCTTTTTCTGCATAAAAAAAGTGCGTACTTATCACATAAGCTGGACTTACGCTGATAAGCTACACACTTTAAAATGCATTATATATTTTCATATTGTGTGACAACAGATGCACACAAAAAACGAGCAGCAAAACTGGATTTACGCTAGTCTGCTACTCGTTCATTCATATATTATATTGGTGGTTTTTCAAAAAGTCAAACAAAAATTTTCAAAAAATTTACAATAGGTTATTTACATTATAACTCTGTATAAGATATCTGATACTCAAATAATCTCATTCTCTTATCATTATGCACTCTTGTAATAATCTCCTTTGTTGGATTGTTTAAACAAATAATCCCATATACTTTTTTACCTTTGAATTTTTCACTTTTCTCAAACCATTCAAGATACTGTGCAGTCTGTTCATAGGCATCATCATAGCCTCTATCCTTCTTTAATTCGACAACATATAAATTTCCTGCAGTATCTTCACACAATAAATCAAGTCTTCCAACTGGAATATTATATTGTCTGCCATATTCACCTTTGCGCTTATACACTTTAAGGTTCATGCCAAATACTGGCATACCACTTTCTATTCTTGCAGTAAGCTCATCCTCTAACAGCTTTTCATTAGAGAACTGCTGTCGTTTTATCCCAATATCTATTGTAGCTTTCTCGGTACTGTCAGCGTCACCAATATCTGGTTCAACTGCCACATCACATTTCTTCAATGCTGCATTGTGATTATCCAGCTTTTTCACTCTGTCACTAATAGCTTTAGCAACTTTAAATTCCCCAGAATTGACAAATTTCTTCGCATCTTTATTTCTACCAAGAGCAATTAAAACTCTAACATAATTATTAGCTGCACAGGATAAGTCTTTCTTATCGTCTAAACATTGCTTAAAAATAGCCTTAGCTTCTAAATATTTCTTCTGCTTATATAATGAATAGCCAAGATTATTTAATGTAAACTGCATCTTGGGAGCAAGCTCATAGCTCAAGCGATAATACTTTTCTTCATCAGTATAATTTTTAATCTTGCCACTCGACCATGCCAGCATCCAATAAATATCTGACATAAAGAAATAATATTCCTGCTCAACCTTTTCAAAACAGGCAATAGCATTATTCCACATGGACATATTGTAATATGTATATCCTAGCATTTCATTCGGAGATTTATAGTTTGGATATTTCTGAATAAATGAAAGCAGAGCATCTACTAC
>CAKRKK010000069.1 GCA_934358235.1 uncultured Lachnospira sp. | reverse complement strand
AATGTTGTAAAATTTACGGAAAGTTGGTATAATTATAACTAAATTGAAAGTATAAGGAGAAGGATAATGGATATTATTGTAAAATACATTGATGAGTTGCTTGAGAAAAGCACACCTGATGCACCTATGTGGAACATAGAAAAGATAAGAGATGGTGGTATTAAGTCTAACTGGAATTATATTGATGGTGTTATGATAAAAGCAGTACTTCAGATGTATGATGTAACAAAGGATGAGAAGTATCTTAAGTTTGCAGATGACTTTATCGATTACAGAGTTCATGAGGATGGAACTATAGAAGGATATAGTGTTGGTGAGAAGAATATTGATAACGTCAATGCAGGAAAGACATTATTTGAGCTGTATGATCTTACAGGAAAAGAAAAGTATAGAAAAGCTATTGATCTTGTATACTCACAGATAGAAATTATGCCAAGATGTAATAACGAGGCAAGATCTTTCTGGCATAAGGATATATATCCTAACCAGGTATGGCTTGATGGTATGTATATGGGACAGCCATTTTATCTTGAATATGAGACTAAGTTTAATAACAGAAAGAATTATCCTGATATATTTGCACAGTTTAAGTATGTTATTGAAAACATGAAGAATCCACTTAACGGATTATATTATCATGCTATAGATGTAAGCAGGGAAGCATTCTGGTGTGATAAAGTAACAGGTTTATCACAGCAGTGCTGGTTAAGGGCAAGTGGCTGGTTTGCCATGGCTCTTCTTGATACACTTGATAAGATTGATAATTCTGACCACAAGTATGATGCAGAATGTAAGATGCTTGAAGATGCTTTTGTAGATCTTATTAATTCTATGCTTAAGTACCAGGACGAGAGTGGTATGTGGTATCAGGTAGTTAACTATGGTGGTATGAAGAATAACTATCTTGAAACAAGTGGAAGTTCTATTATGGCATATTCACTTCTTAAGGGTGTAAGATTAGGATATCTTCCAGAAAGCTATAGAGAGTATGCTGAAAAGGCTATTGATGGTATATGTGCTAAATACTTAAAGACTGATGAAGGTAAGATGTCACTTGGTGGTATCTGTCTTGTTGCAGGTTTTGGTGGTAAGAATGAAAGATCAGGAACATATGATTATTATATGTCAGAGCCTATAGTTGAAGATGATGCAAAGGGTGTTGGTCCATTCCTGCTTGCTTATACAGAAATGTTAACTTATAAGAAGAACAATAAATAATATAGAATTGTTTATATTCAATGGGGGATCAATATATAATATTGGTCCTCTTTTGCTTACATAAAATGCTGTGTTGAAAATCAGATTAATATCAGATTTTCCATACGCAAGAATGGAGGATTATTATGAAACCATATATTACAATGGAAGAGGTTATACAGACACAGGGAGCAGACAGCAGAACACACAGGTTTCTTACAGAAAAGAATGGGTGTACTAATGGCTGCGCATCAGGAACAACTATATATGCATCAACACAGTTTTCAGACAGACCTGGTGTACATGAAGATCAGGAAGGCTTTTATGTTCTTGAGGGAGAAGGATATGCAAAACTTGATGATCTTGTATTTCCGATAAAGAAAGGTGATTCTTTTGTGGCGTTAGCTGGTGTTGCCCATACTATAAGGACTAAAGAAGGATGTGAACCGGTTAAGGTGTTCTGGTTTCATAGTGCTAAGTGATTATGACTGATGGGGTTGCTTATGGATGAAAAGAAATTTGAAGGACTGGATGAAAAAGAACAGAAAAAATATCTTTTCAGAGAAAATGTAAGACTTAATGAGTTAAGGTCAGAGCTGGAGGCAGACAGGGAGCTTATTGACATACAAAAGGGAATGTTGCATAATCAGCAGAGGAAAAACCAGTTGCTAAAAAAACAGTTGGAGAGCCAGAGTGTGTTATTTGACCAGAAGTGGAGCATATTAGAAAAAGAAACAAGACAGCTTGCACTGGATAAAGAAAAGTTTAACAGAGAAAAGCTTATGTATCGTGACAAGGTGTACCGTGAAGCCAGAAGAAGCATGTCTAATGCAGAGAATGTCAAGATATTCTTCAGAGGTGTGGACGATACTGAATCGGTAAAGAAAAGATACAGAGCATTATTAAAAATATATCACCCGGATAATATGAATGGAGATAATGCACTTGTACTCGCAATTAACGAAGAATATGAAAGATTATTAAGATTTTATCTTGGAACATAGCACATGCATAGCAGTAATAGTTATTATTGTTAGGTTTGTGCTTGTTTTTATTGTTGTTATGTAAACTGTGTTGTATAATAGCAACGGATATTTTACATACGATATCTATGTGGATATAATATGATGTAAGGATTGAGTGGATTGCAAAGTAATGTAGCAATACCGATACATCAAATATCAAAAGTTACTTGGATAAGGAGAGAGAAGAATGTTTAAGATTAATGAGAACTATTTAAAGCTTCCAGGAAGTTATCTGTTTTCTACTATTGCTAAAAAGGTTAACGCGTATAGTGCGGCTAATCCGGACAAAGAAATCATAAGGCTTGGTATAGGAGATGTTACACTTCCACTTGCACCAGTAGTTATTGATTCATTACATAACGCAGTTGATGAGATGGGAAAGGCAGAAACATTCCATGGATATGCACCAGATCTTGGATATGAATTCTTAAGGAATGCCATTGTTGAGCATGACTATAAGAAGAGAGGTGCCAACATAGCTGCAGATGAAATATTTGTAAGTGATGGAGCTAAGTCAGATTCAGGAAATATTGGAGACATCTTCTCAGTTGATAATAAGATTGCAGTATGTGATCCTGTATATCCTGTGTATGTGGATACTAATGCAATGGCAGGAAGAACTGGAGATTATATTCCAGAGCAGCAAAGATGGAGCAATGTTATTTATATGCCTTGTACAGCAGAAACTAATTTTGCACCAGAGCTTCCAAAGGAAACACCGGATATTATATATCTTTGCTTCCCTAATAATCCAACTGGTTCAACAATAACAAAGGATGAGCTTCAAAGATGGGTTGATTATGCTAATAAGGAAGGTGCAGTTATTATATATGATGCAGCTTATGAAGCATATATTTCAGAAGATAATGTACCTCATACTATATATGAGTGCGAGGGTGCAAGAACATGTGCGATAGAGCTTAGATCTTTTTCTAAAAATGCAGGCTTCACAGGTACAAGACTTGGATTTACAGTAGTTCCTAAGGAGCTTAAGTGTGGAGATGTTATGCTTCATAGCCTGTGGGCAAGAAGACATGGTACTAAGTTTAATGGTGCTCCTTATATTATTCAAAGAGCAGGTGAGGCTGTATACACAGAGGAAGGACAGAAGCAGACAGGTGAGCAGATTGCATATTATATGAATAATGCAAGAACTATACTTGAAGGCTTAAAGTCAGCAGGATATACAGTATCTGGTGGTGTTAATGCACCATACATCTGGTTAAAGACTCCTGATAAGATGACATCATGGGAATTCTTTGACTACCTTCTTGAGAATGCTAATGTTGTAGGTACACCTGGTTCAGGCTTTGGACCAAGCGGTGAGGGATATTTCAGACTGACAGCCTTTGGTTCATATGAGAATACAGTAAAGGCATTAGAGAGAATTAAGGCTCTTTAAAGATAAGCGTGCTTGGGTAAAACATTAATAATCAGATAAGCTTAGCTTAATGGAATTAAAAATGCCTGACGGATGTGCAGACCTACTTAAGTATGCACACCCGTCAGGCTTTTTTTAAATGGAAATCATAAAACATTCAAAAGGTATATGAGCGTTAAATGCTCTAAATAAAGTTTAAATTTAAATATGGTCAAACTTAGGCATAAGTGCTGCACCAAGTGCAGTTGGACCTGTATGGCAGGCTGTTACAACACCGATTCTTGTGTTGAATTCCACACCTGATTCAAGAAGCTTTGTTTTAATTGCTGCTTCAACCTCTGCACGGAATTCTTCAGCTTCCTCAAGGTTAGTACAGTAACCAACAGTAATATCATAATCATTGATATCTATGCCAGGCTCGTCAAAGTGCTTACATAACATATCAATTACCTTTGTTCTTGCTTTCTTTCTTGTTCTAAAGAAACCTCCAACACCAATCTCGCCGCCTTTCATAATAATGATTGGGCGCAGGCTTAACTTACTTGTAATCATAGCTGCAGTCTTTACAAGACGGCCACCCTTTGTAAGGTAATCAAGAGATTCTGTTGTGAATATGATTCTTCCATAAGGTCTTAAAGCTTCAAGCTTCTTAACAGCATCTTCGTAAGAATATCCGGCATCTCTCATGCACATAGCCTCATATACGAAAAGAGACATAGATGCAGAATTCTGTAAAGAATTAATTACTGTAATCTTTGCATCAGGATGATCTTCAAGAATCATATCTCTTGCAGAGCATGCAGAATTGTAAGAGCCTGAGAAGAAAGTAGTTATACAGCAGCATATAATAGGAATGCCTGCTTTTACAGATGGCATGAACGCATCAGCATAATCCTGTATAGAAGGAAGAGAAGACTTTGGAAAAGCATTCTCCTCAGTCATCTTTCTGTAGAATTCATCATAGCTGATTTCAAACTGCTCTTTATAATAATTCTGACCATCAAAGGTTGTATATAATGGAACTAATGTAACATCATGCTTGTCTGCATACTCCTTAACCCAGTCGCATGATGTATCACTTATAAGCTTAAACATATATGCCTCCAATATTAAGTAATTTCTTTGTTTATGTTAACACATAGTATTAAAAACTACAAGACATAATTTAAAAAATGTTGAAACGTTATTAGGAATGTTATTAAGTGTGTTATACAAAAAGAGTGAACCTATAAAAAACTATAGTATTGAACAAAAGTATTGAACAAAAGTATTGAACAATGGTATTGAATAATAGTATGTATAAAATACTGTACAAAATATTATAAAGTAAGTTATATTATATGGTTTATTATAAAGAAATATGGTAAAATAAAATCTATGTTAATTTGAAGAAAGCAATTAAATGTTTTGACATAAGCATCATATTTGAAAAAACAGAAAAGAGGATATAAGATGAAGGTATTGACATTTCTTACGGAGGGATTTGAAACAGTAGAAGCATTAGCAGTTATAGATATATTAAGAAGAGCAGATATTAAGGTCGTGACAGTTTCGATAACTGGTAATAAGATTGTGGAAAGTGCACAGAATATTAAGGTTCAGACAGATGCTGATATATCGGATATAAGCTATGATAAGGATGATGTATTATTTCTGCCAGGAGGAACTGGACATAAGTCTTATTATCAGTGCGAAAAGCTTATGGATATGCTTACCAAGCACAATGATAATGGTGGCAGGATAGCTGCCATATGTGCAGCACCAAGTGTACTTGGAAAGCTGGGAATTCTTAATGGGAAAAAAGCAACCTGTTTTCCGGGCTTTGAGGAATTATTAACAGGGGCAGAGGTTGCTTCTTCTGATATAAGGGTTGTAACAGATGGCAATATAACAACATCAAGAGGTATGGGAACATCAATAGATCTTGGACTGGAATTAGTAAAGCTTATAGCAGGCAGTACAAGAGCAGACGAGCTTGCACGCAGCACACAGTATGTAGTTGGGTAAACAGACGTAAATAGTCAGAAGGGTGATTCATATATGTATATTGATAGTATAGATGAATCGGAATTAATAGTTTGGGAGTTATTATAGGGTTATGAGTGATTATTATGATTATGATGAGGCTGTTAGGGTAAATGAGGCAAGAAAAAGACAGGCAGCTAGAATAAGAAGAAAAAGACAGGCTAAGCTGCGACGTATTAAAAGAAATATATTATGTGGAATTATACTGGTTGCAGTTACGTTTTTAGCTGTACAGTTTATCAGGCATATAGTACCGGATATACAGAAGCATAAGGAATTAAAGCAGAATGCGGTATTGGCAGATACACAGACTGCAGACGATATTATAACAGTTATACAGGAAAAGCCGGTTTTTAAATATGCACTTAAGTCGGTAACATATAAAGAAATGTCAGATACAGATATACAGTCGCCATATGTAGCGCTGCTTGATGTTACAGATAATGAATTCATAGCTGGCAGACAGCTTAATACACGAATATACCCGGCTTCTATGACAAAGGTTATGTCACTTATTATTGCTGTTGAGAATATAAACAGCCTTGATGAAACCTATAAGTTTGGTTTTGAAGAATTGAATTATCTGTATATACAACAGGCCTCAGTAGCTGGATTCAGTGTGGATGAGGAGGTTAAGGCAAAAGATTTGTTATACGGACTTATTCTTCCATCAGGTGCAGATGCTGCTTATGGTGTGGCAAGGCTTGCAGCAGGTTCAGAGGAAGCCTTTGTTGAGCTTATGAATAAAAAATGCGAAGAGCTTGGACTAAAGAATACACATTTCTGCAATCCATCGGGACTTCATGATGAGAATCAGTACACAACTCCGGCAGAGATGGCGCTTATTATGGAATATGCCATGAGTAATGAAGAATGTGCAAAGGTACTCGGAACATATCAGTATACAACAGAAGCAACACCGCAGCATCCGCAGGGAATACAGCTTACTAGTACGATGTTTTCAAGAATGTATGGAAATGAGGTCGAAGGTGTTAGCATAAAGGCAGGAAAGACAGGTTACACAGATGAGGCACATAATTGTCTTGTGAATTTTGCCCAGAAGGATGGCAAGGAATATGTAACTGTTATGGCTGCAGCAGGGAACAGATGGTATGTTATATTCGATGGATTTAAAATATTTGAAAGATATCTTCCATAAGTTACCATAATAATATAGAAGGGATTACACATAATAATACCAGGATAAGCAATAAAGCTTATTCAATAACAATTATACGTCAAAGGACGTAAGGACGGAGGTTTATTATGGCTAATTCAAGTTCAACTTCATCAAAGACTAAAAAGAATGCACAGGATGCACTTGACAGATTCAAGATGGAAGTAGCATCAGAGATCGGTGTTAACTTAAAGGAAGGCTACAATGGTGATCTTACTTCCGCTGAGGCAGGTTCTGTTGGTGGTAATATGGTTAAGAAGATGATCAAGAAACAGGAAGAACAGATGTCACAGGGCAACTAAGGCTGCTGATAGATTCCTGTAGTGTATTGGGCATAAGTTATTATGTTACTGATATAGGACAATGCTAAGAGGGGGCATATCAAACTAAGAAATTAGTGTGATATGCCCCTTTTTTATGTTAAGACGATATCGATTATATAAGTTATGCAGTTTATGTGCGCTTTTATGGCATTCACCTTGCAACGGATATTAAATACGTGTTTTGTACTCATTAGGTACCGGCGGGCTCAAAGCACATATGTAATCAGAAAATAAATTTCAGGTTTTTATATACTTAAACGATAAACTGATAAATAATATAATGCAGTATAAATATCTACCCGTTGGTATTAATATATGATAACCAGCGGCTTACCCAGTTATTCCAGGTGAAATTCTTACTGGCATATTCATAGCCTTTACAAAGCTGTGCAGTTAATAAGGAGTCTTTGTTATCTATTCTTTGCATAAGTTTATTTATTATATCAGGAAGCTTATATATAGCTTCAAGGGAATAAGTATGTATACTGTAATCATCACTTAGCTTAAGTGTATCTGTGAGGTAACTGCTTTCGTCAGATATGCAGATACAGCCATTCCTAAGAGAGAGTGGTATCCTGTCATGTATTCCGTTTTTAAACCAGGGCATCTGATTAATAGATAATCTGGCAGATGAATATATGCAGGGAAGCCTGCTATATGTAACCCCTGGTCTCAGGTTAAGATAACGGCTGATTCCAGGTGCCAGTATGTCACATTTATCGGCAAAGGCATCCCAGCCGTGGCCATATATAGTGATTGGAAGGTGCTGCTTTATTATCTGCGTTATTATTTCCTCGCGGATAACAGCCTGTAAGAATACGTCTATAAGAAAGTTGTTGTAAAGGTATTCTATTGGTGTGAGAGCAGCATCAATAAGCTTGTCCTTAATAAGAAGCCTGACTGCGGCCTCCTGTGTCAGCAGCGGCTTATCCAGCAGAGTAGTAAAAAGCGGATGGTTATCAATTGCCTGCTTTCTGCTGTATAGAAGGGAGGTTTTAACAGGATCGGTATATGTTCCAGTAAATATAATGTTGTCAGGACGGCTAAAGTAATCAGAAGCATTTTCTTCAAAGGGATTGGTATTAAAAAATGTATCGGCAGCCAGAGGAAGCACACATACCTGCTTGATATGTGGAAAGCTGTCTTTTATAAGCTGTGCGTGGTTAATATCCAGACAGATTATATTGTAGTCAGGAAGCTTGGAACTCAGAGCTTCATAATGATACATAGGATGATCTAATATATAATGCCACACAGGTATCTGGAAGCTGCCAAGCAGAGGAGCGTTATTATACATCATAACGGGTATCCTTGAGTTAATGTCAATAACTGCATCATAATCAGCATCAAAATAAGGCTTCAATATGGCATAAGCCATATCCGAAGCCTTGGGTACTTTTATATGGGTAACCTGTATTCCCAGAGTACATAATTCGTCAGAGATTCTTGTTTCAAAGTAAGCTGTTGAGTTGTAGCATATATCCTTTAAGCTTAGAAAAAGCAACTTTTTCATAATAAAGCCTCTTTTCTTTATGTTGTCGGAATATGAAAGCCTACATAAGGCTCTGCATTATAAAATCGTATATATCCTGACTTGAATCCTTCCATTTGCTGCACATTTCCTTTGCCTGTTCCTCTAAAGGAACATCAAGGCTGAGTTCAATAAGGTTGCTGTTGCCTTCCTTAACCATAAGATGTGCTACATATGTTCCACTTGTTGTCCGGTAATAATCAGATGTAGTACCAACCTCACATTTAAGTGCATATTTATTTTTTGAAAGATAGTTGTCTATTTCTTCTCTTATAGTCTGAGATATTTTTGTGTAGAAAAAAGCAACAGTATCCTCGCCTTCCTGTGTAAGCTTGTATTGTGTGCTGTTTTCATAATTCATCTGTTGGATAAAGGAATCCTCAACTAATGAGTTGATGGTTTCCTGAAATGTAAAATAATTAGTATATTCATTATCAAGCATAAAAGTAGATATCTGTACATTAGAAAGAGGAAAATTCACCTTACTTAACATATAAAGAATCATAAGCTTGTATAAAGTAGTTGAATCATTATTCATGTATAATTCCGTCCTTGGTAGATATTGTTAGCTTTAAAATACTGGTTAATGGAGTTTAAAACCAGCTTTTTGTTAGCGCTCCACATAGGCGCTTCAAGTATGGACTTAGGTCCATCGCCGGTAATCCGGTGAATGACCATATCCGGGGGAAGATGGGAAATAATCTTACCTGTAAGGTCAATATATTCATTTAGCTCTAGTGCCTTAAACATATTGTTTTTGTAGTCGGTATAAAGGTCGGTTCCCTTTAAAATGTGTAGAAGCTGGATCTTAATTCCCCAAGCGCCGCAATGCGCGATATAATCAGTTGTTTCTAATATATCAGACGTACTTTCACCAGGAAGTCCTACAATCATATGGACAATAGGACGAATTCCAATATTTATAAGCTTGCTTACACATTCGTCAAATGTGTTTAAAGAATACCCCCTTCTTATATAACGGGCTGTATTCTCATGAATAGTCTGAAGTCCTAATTCTATCCAGACAGGCTTTATATTATTAAGCTCAGACAAAAGTTTTAAGGTATTCTCATCTATACAATCAGGTCTTGTAGCGATAGAGAGAATATCTATGTCAGATCTTGTTATAACAGGCATATATAAATCACGAAGATAGCTTATGTCTGCATAGGTGTTTGTAAATGACTGAAAATAGGCAATATAATGTTCATCCTTATACTTACCGGCAATAAGCTTCTTAGCTCTAACAATCTGTTCATCAATAGAAGGATTATAGGTCTGCCCATAACGTCCGCCGGCGAATTCACCAGAACCTCCGGAACTGCAGAATATACATCCTCTCGTATCAATAAGCCCATCACGGTTAGGACAGGACATCCCACCATTCAGGGCTAATTTGTATAACTTATAACCATATTCCTTTTTCAGGTATTCGTTTAAAGAATAGTAATAAGGCAGCATTACTTAATATGATCCATAACAGCTTTGGCAACAACATCTGTAACCTGTGGATCAAAGGCCTCAGGAAGAATGTTAGTGTCTGATAATTCAGAGTCTGGAATAAGGTTAGCAATAGCAAGAGCGGCGGCAAGCTTCATGTCCTCTGTTATCTGTGTTGCACGTCCCTCTAGGGCACCCTTGAATATTCCAGGGAAAGCAATGACATTATTAACCTGATTAGGGAAATCTGAACGTCCGGTACCAACAACTCTTGCACCGGCAGCCTTAGCTACATCAGGCATAATCTCAGGAACTGGATTAGCCATTGCAAATATAATGGCATCCTTATTCATAGTCTTTACCATATCTGCTGATACAATATTAGGAGCGGATACACCGACAAAAACATCAGCACCGCAAAGTGCATCGGCAAGTGTGCCTGTCTTACCCTCAAGATTAGTTACATCCATCATAGATTCCTGCATCCAGTTAAGTCCTTCACTATTCTTAGAAAGTATACCAGATTTATCACACATAGTAACGTGTTTGAAACCATATGTAAGAAGAAGCTTTGTGATAGCAACGCCTGCAGAACCTGCACCATTGATAACAACCCTGCATTCCTCCTTAGTC
>CAKRKK010000068.1 GCA_934358235.1 uncultured Lachnospira sp. | reverse complement strand
AGACCGACTCCCTTAAAGCTTCCAAGGAAATCTTTTAGAGTATAAGAGGCTATAAGTCCTGATAATGAACCTCCAACTGTAATAATAATCGAAGGAACATCAACGAAATTCTGCAATGCTGAAACGCCATTACCCCACAGAATACCGAATACTACCATTACTGCTCCGACTACAATACCAATAAGTGTAGCTATATCCATTCAATACACCATCCATTCTTTCGTTGTGGGGCATATCTATGCTTATACATATTAATACAACACCCCCATATAAACTATCTATATTAAAACACCAATGACAAAATATTGCAACAAAATACTGCCATTTTCTGCATATTTTTCTATCTTATACAATCCGGATTAAATATATATGTCCGGATATATGACATAAGAAATCTTTCTGAATTTCTTATAAATATTGTGGTAACTGCCAGAGTCTTTTTTACTACCAGACTCCGGCAATCACCCAAGCACATAAGCTAAATCCTTATAAACTGCTATGGCTTATATTTCATTTGTTTAAATAAACCCGCCAAAAGCACTATCTCTTAAGATTAATAAGCTCCTCAAGCAATGTATCAGATACTGTTATGATTCTTGAATTAGCCTGATAACCTCTCTGTGTGGTAATCATACTTGTGAATTCAGAAGCAAGATCCACATTGGACATTTCAAGCACTCCTGACTGTATCTTTCCGCTTGTGGCTGAAATATCTTTTCCTATTCCATCGAATTCTCCTGAGTTAAGTGTTGCTGAATAAAGATTCTCACCAACCTTCTCAAGACCTCCCGGGTTAGTAAACTCTGTTACTGCAACCTGACCTATAACCTTAGTATCACCATTGCTATAGCTTGCTACTATACGTCCTGTTGTATCAATACCATATGATGTCATAGAACCTACTGCCTTACCACCACCAACATATGTTCCTGATACAGAATCATATATACCATCAGTCTGCTTAATAGAATTCTTGTCCTTAATCATCTTTATGCCTGACATATCAACAGTAAGCTTATGCTCTCCTACTGAACCAATAGAATCAAGCTGTGGATCATTAGCTGTATTGCTGCCTACTGTAAATGATATATTGGCATTGGCTTCATTAGAAAGACCTGTTACAGAATTGAAAACAAGTGAACTATCTGTTGTCAATGTAAGATCTGTTGCCTCTCCATCTTTAGTTATAGATGAGCCTGTTATTGAATATGTAACATCATTACCTGTCTGGCCTTCTCTGTGTAATACAACAGTAGCCTGATATGAGCTTCCAAGGCTGTCATAGAAATTAAGAGTTGTAGTAACATCTTCTGTTGAAGAAGAATCAAGGTTACCTGTTAATGTAATGCCAGTAGTTCTTTCAGGCAATGTATACTTGAAATCAGCACTTTCAACGTAGAGCTTTGAAACCTTATCCTTAACAATCTGTCCTGTTATAGGATCTATCTGCCAGCCCATTACATTAGCACCTGACTGTGTAACAAGTGCACCGGATTCATCCTTTGTGAAATTACCAGCTCTTGTAAAATATGTATTACCACCATTATTAACTATAAAGAATGCATTACTTCCTGTAATAGCAAGGTCTAATGTATTATCTGTTCTTTCAGTAGCACCCTCTGTTGTCATCGCAGTAGATATAGAACCTACTGATGAACCAAGACCTATCTGCATAGCGTTAGTACCACCCTTGCCAGTTGTAGCATTAGGTCCTGTTGCTGTCTGTGTAGTCTGGTAAAATACTTCACTAAAAGTCATAGACTGTGATTTATAAGCTACTGTATTTACATTTGCTATATTATTACCTATAACATCCATTCTTGTCTGGTGTGCCTTAAGGCCTGATACACCAGAGAATAATGCTCTCATCATAATATTGTTCCTCCATATTAATTAAACCTTTATTAATCGAGGTGCGTCCATCCCATCCATCATTCAGGGAATGAATAACATCCTAAACGGTCCTGCTATATAACTACCGCACCATCAATGTTTGTATATATATTATCTTCACTTGAATTCTGGTCAATCGCTGTAATAACCATCTTCTTATCAGTATTAACTATGAACGCCAGGTCATCAACAAGTACAAGGGATTCCTTTATTCCCTTATCAGATGCCTTTTTTGTACCCTCTTCAAGTCGCATCATCTGTTCGTCAGTAAGTCGTATGTCACGCTGCACAAGTCTTGCATCTGCATGCTTTGTGAACCTTAACTGACCTGTTGCATTACTTCTTTCTGCAGCCAGATCATCTATTGACTTCTGTCTACTTAATATCTCAGTAAATGAAGGGCCATCATAACTGGCATTAACATCCTGTTTCTTTCTCTTACTGATAGCTTCGGCCATTCGTTCGATTGAATTAATATTATTAATCATATTATTCATGCGAAACTCCATTCTGACTATTACTTACTCCATCAGAGCTGTATGCTGACTTTAGCTGTGATACTCTAATCCCTTTGCAGTATCATTTATTCAGTCTTACTATTATCTGAATTAGTCTTATCAGTTGTGCTTCCACCACCAATCCACTTTTCATAGTAATCCTTATCAATAACCTGGTCAATATCATTAATGTCATAAAGGTTACCATTAATTCCAAGATATACTATGCCATCGATTTCCTGCCAGCCATTAACTATACCACCAGCATAGCCTGAGCTGTTTGTATCAGTCTTAACTATAACAGCCTTTCCAATAAGATTAGATGCTGTCTGGCTGAGTACTCTTTCGTTCATCTCAGCAGTAGCCTCAACCTGCGAGAAGGTAGCCATCTGTGCCATATAATCTGAATTACTAGTTGGTTCAAGTGGATCCTGATTCTGCATCTCAGCAACGAGCAGACTTAAGAAATCTTCCATATTAAGTGTATTAGACTTCTTTGTATTAGTTGTCTTTGAGGTTGAACTCATAATCTGCTGTGACGCCATTCCTGTTGTATCTATTGTTCCTGCCATATATGTTTCATCTCCTTTCCTGCCTGTCAATACACATTACGCTGTGTACTCAACACTGCTGTTTCCATTCTGTATAGAAGCATGTCTTCTTAAATCGTCTTCACCAGTTTCTTCATCAGCTTCCTCATCAAACGCTGACAGATCAAGCTTCTTGTTAACCTTATGCTCCGACTGTCTTCTTTCTGATTCGCCCTGTCCAAAGTTCTGACCAGCTTCAAACTGATGAGCCATAACTGTTATTTCAACTGCCTCAACCTTAATTCCCTGATTGTTAAAATTCTCTTTTAATGCAGTCATCTGATTCTCAAGAGCTGTTTTAACCTGCTCATTCTGGGCTGCAATCTGGGCTGAAAGTATTCCATTCTTTGCTGTAACAGTAACATGAACGCTTCCAAGTCTTTCAGGATTAAGCATAACCTCTATACTTGTAAGCTCTTTTCCTGCTGTAAGCTTAACCTGGTCTATAACCTGATTAACTATATCTGCCTCGCTGACATATGAAACATCTTCTGTGATTACATCAGCATAGCTTTCAGATATACTCTGTAACAGATTATCGGCAACATTACCATAGCTCTGTGTGTTATGATTCTGACTATCAGATCTGCTTTGTTGTCTGTCCTGATTATCTGTTGTTATCTTTGCTGCTAATATATCACTTGTGGTTTCCTTTACTGTCACCTGTGTATTATCCTCTGGCACACTCTGCTTATCAGCATTGTCCTTAGCTGTTGTTGTCTGTGTATTAGCAGCTTTTGGCTCAACCTGTACTTCTGATATAATACTGCCTATTTCATCAGTATTAACACCAAGCATATCAGCTATATCCTGCTGTGAGGAATTAACCACATCAAGAACTGCTGTAAGCTTATTAAGCATATTGTCATCTGTTATAAGTGTTATTGCATCTGTACCTGTCAGTTCACCAACAAGCTCTGTAACCTTCACTACCGATAACAGGTCATTGACAGTCATTCCTAAAAGCTCCATAGCCTCAGCTATGTCTTCATCTGAAACATCAAGCTCTTCCTTAATAATGTTCTTAACATCCTCTGTCAATTCACTTAACTTATCATTAAGCTCATTATCATCTTTTTTGCTGTTAACAGGCTTATTCTGTCTGTCATCAACCTTCTTATCATCAACCTTCTTATCATCAGCCTTTGAAGTACTGTTATTCTTCTGTACCGGCTGTGCATCATTCTTTGCTGCACCTGTAACCCCCTGGTTATTATTCTTAACACCAGAATTAGCTGCGGATGTATTCTGTGCTAAAGAGGCTGCCATGACTGACTTAAAATCAGAGCTCTTAGATACACCGCTGTTTTGGGATACTTTATTAGTTGAAACCTGCTTAACCATACCAGCTCCCGAAACTACTGAACTTACCATATTATATTCCTCCTTTCCTAATAATCTTTATATCCTTCGTGTGAATAATCTGTTTTCACACTATTATATATGTAACAGATCATATAACTATAAATCCATGTGGCTTTATAGCTATATAATCAAATTACCTGCTTAAACTTCTATGGATACATAATCTTTGTAATCTTAGCCGCATATACCGGATCCATCTCGGCAAGTACTGCTGCTCTTTGCTTAGCTGTCATACAGTTAAGTATCTTTGCAACAAGATTCGTATCTCCTGTCATTTCTTCAAGAATAGCTGCCGCCTTATCAGGATCCATCTTAGCATAAGCCTCTGCCCAGTCCTTGACCTTCTGTGTTTCCTGTAAGTCCTTTACAACCTGCTGATATAGCTTAGCAGCATTGTCCGAATCTATTGATTCATACCACTGCTTATAATTCGAAATATCAGGGGCATTGTCGGCATACACAACCTCTTTATCGAATCTGTCCTTAAGATCCTGATAATATTGTGCATTTTCTTCAAAAACCTTTAATCTTGCTACTTCTGCCTGCAGCTCTGCTATTGTAGAAGCATCATTGGAATCCGAATTCTTATAACCGGCAAGCTGTGCCTCAAGTTCATTAATTCTGTCTATCGCTTCTGAAAGATTCTTATACTTTCCACCTGTTTCCTCTGCAATCTCTTCGTCAGTTGCTTCTGGAAGAATCATATTAATTACAGGTATATTCTTAAGATAAGGTCTTAACATGCTTCCTATGCCACCTACATTCATCTTGATAAGTAATGCAAATATAGCAAGCCATATGATAATAACAGCAATTACAATCAATGCATTAAGGAACTTGTTTCCACCTGTGCTTTCAGCTTCTTCGCCCATATCTAAGCTGTCATCAATATCTAATTCTTCCTTGGATTTCTTCTTTGCCATAATAATCTGTTCTCCATATCAATTCATCTGTATATACTAAATAGCAGATATATCGCTATTCTTAGACATCATCTTCTCTATTATTATAATTGAAACTTACAACTTCATCAATCTCTTTTAGTTCCTGTTCGTTTAATTCATGCAGAAATTCCTCAAATGCTTTTTCCTTAAGCTTTTCCTGAATCTTTCTTTCCTTGACAGCCATCGCTAACTTGTTCATAGCAGCTTCTACATTCTTTTCTGCTATTCTGACTCTGATTGCCTGATTCTTTGCCATATCCTCTGTTATCTTTATAGCCTCATTACAATGCCTTATCTTTACAATATCAAGCGTTCCACACGCAAGCTCTCTTGCCTGTGCCTTATATGAATTCAAGGTGTCAGCTATGCTGCGCATTTTGTTTTCTTCCTCATGAAGCATACCTAACTGCTTTGCATATTCTGTTTTAGCCTGAGTTTCCATACGTTCCTTTATATTAAGGACATTCTGCATTTTATATACGAACTTAGCCATATATCTATTATCTTTCCTTCAAACTAAACTTTCTATCTATAATTCTCAGACTATCTGCGCTGTTTTACCGGCTGTTCTGAAAGCTTCAGCCGTCCGCTTTCAAAATCTTCATAATCCGCAAATAAATCCATAAGCTCCTTAAGCTCATCATCAAGTGAGAACTTCTCATCCGTCTGCTGCATAAGAAACTTATTAACAGCATCTATCTTATAAATAGCATAATCAATATTTCTGTTAGAGCCACTCTTATAAGCACCTATATTAATAAGATCCTCTGCTTCATTATAGGTTGCAAGTACAGTTTTAAGTCTTCCTGCAGCCTTCTTATGTTCTTTGGTAACTATCTGGCTCATACATCTTGATATACTCTGAAGCACATCTATGGCCGGATAATGATTCTTATGTCCAAGCTTACGTGACAGCATGATGTGTCCATCAAGAATACTTCTTGCTGTATCTGTAATAGGTTCATTGAAATCATCGCCATCGACAAGCACAGTATATAAACCAGTTATAGAACCTTTGTCTGACATACCTGCCCTTTCAAGCAGCTTTGGCATTTCACTATACACACTTGGCGGATATCCTCTTGTTACAGGTGGTTCACCTGAGGCAAGTCCTATCTCCCTTTGCGCCATAGAAAAACGTGTGAGCGAATCCATCATCAGAAGTACATCTTTCCCCTGATCTCTGAAGTATTCAGCTATTGCTGTTGCTGTTTTAGCAGCCTTATTTCTTATAAGAGCAGGCTTATCAGAGGTTGCAACAACAAGTACACTTCGTTTCATACCCTCAGGTCCTAAATCTCTTTCAACGAATTCCCTTACCTCTCTGCCACGTTCACCTATAAGTGCAATAACATTAATATCAGCCTTAGTATTTCTTGCAAACATACCAAGCAATGTACTTTTTCCTACACCACTACCAGCAAATATTCCTATTCTCTGGCCCTTACCTACTGTAAGAAGACCATCTACTGCCTTAACACCTAACGGCAGAATATCACTTATAATCTCTCTTTCCATAGGATCTGGCGGAGCAGCCTCTACAGAATAACTGCTTTCCAATGAAAGTATGGCACCATCTGTTGGATTACCAAGACCATCCAGAGTATGTCCTAGAATATCGTCACCAACCTTTACCTCAAGCGGGCTTTCTGTATTCTCTACTATACTTCCAGGTCCAATTCCATCTACAACGTCAAATGGCATAAGAAGAACTCTTGAATCCTTAAATCCAACAACCTCTGCATACAGCACCTGGCTCTTATCTGCCGAATATATCTTACACAGGTCATTAAGCTTGGCATCTGGGCCTATTGATTCAATAGTCAATCCAACTATTTTTGTAACCTTTCCAAGCTTTTTATAGAAAGATTTCTCTGTTAAAGCATAATATTTATCTTTATTCAGAACTGACAACTTTTCTTCCTCCCTGTCTGGAATATTATATCAATCTTGTTTAATAGTTCTATTCCAGCTTATAATCTGCTATATGAAACACCTCACAGCCATATTTATCCCATACAACTAAGTAGTTTAATATCTTTAATAAGATTATTAAGTTCTATATCAAGACTACAGTCATATACTCCTGTATCGCTTTCTATAATACATTGGTTTTTACTA
The DNA here is from genome assembly GCA_934358235.1 of uncultured Lachnospira sp. Taxonomy (GTDB): domain Bacteria; phylum Bacillota; class Clostridia; order Lachnospirales; family Lachnospiraceae; genus Lachnospira. The sequence continues at coordinate 3,453 of CAKRKK010000068.1, read as the reverse complement.
AGAGCTGCATCTTCAACTATGTCCATAGTAACTTCACCAGAAACTGCACAATATATCTTGCCCTGATTATTAACTAGAAAACGGTAATCATCAGAAGACACTCTGATAACGAATTCATTGCTTATATCAGAATTCTTCATAACACCATTAATCAAGCCGATAATAATATCCTTGTTATCCTCCGCTACCGTATGTGTTATCTTTCTGAATACCTCAGTAATAGTTTCAACAAGCTCAGGTTCCATAGCTGCCCTCAGCTCATCATACTGCTGTTGCAGCTCTGCTTTCTTATTCTCATAATCCTGCGCAAGCTCCATAGCCTTTGTTTCATATTCTTCTCTGGCGTTCTGTGCTCCCTGCTCATAACCAGTACGCTTAGCGTCCTCTATGATTCTGTTAGCCTCCATATGTGCCTTGGCTAATACCTCATTAGCTTCGTCCTTTATAGACTCAGCCTGTTCATTAGCCTCTTCTAAGGCTGCAGCAATCTGATTCTGTACAGACTCCTGACTGGCTTCACCATCTGAGTTTTCATCCTCCTCAGAGCCTGTGAGCAGTTGTTCTACAACATCTGCCTTCAGTCCATTGACAAAGCCATCTGCGTCAACATTATCCTGACGTTCTTTATCGTTTACGATATTATTAAGCTTAAGCTTAATAAGTTCATTATAATCAATAATTCTTTCTTCACTTATTACAGTAGTTCCTCTTTTTAACAGATTAGACAATTATCTCGTCACCTCCGCCTCTTGCAATTACAATTTCTGCTGAATCTTCAAGCTTTCTGATAATATTAACAATCTTCTGCTGTGCTTCTTCAACATCCTTCATTCGTACAGGTCCCATGTATTCCATATCTTCCTTAATCATTACAGCAAGACGCTTTGAAAGGTTATTAAGAATAACATTCTGTACTTCCTCTGTTGCACCCTTAAGAGCAAGTGCAAGGTCAGAATTATCAACATCTCTAAGCACTCTCTGGATAGCTCTGTCGTCGAGTGAAAGAATATCCTCGAATACAAACATCTTCTTTCTGATCTCGTCTGCAAGCTCTGGCTCTTCAACCTCAAGAGTTTCCATAATATGTCTTTCTGTTCCTCTGTCAACTGAGTTGAGGATTTCAACGATAGCATCAACACCGCCAACAATTGTGTAATCCTGGTTAACTAAGGATGCGAGCTTCTTCTCAAGTACTTTCTCAACCTGCTTGATAACATCTGGAGATGTTCTGTCCATCTGTGCAATTCTTTTTGCTACATCTGCCTGCTTTTCAGGTGGCAGTGAAGATATAACTGCTGATGCCTGGCTTGCTGGAAGATATGACAGAATGAGTGCAATAGTCTGAGGATGTTCATCCTGTATAAAGTTAAGCAACTGTGATGAATCTGTTCTTCTGATGAATTCGAAAGGACGAACCTGAAGGCTTGCTGTAAGCTTTCCAATAACAGCCTTTGCCTTTTCCTCTCCAAGCGACTTCTCCAAAAGCTCCTTAGCGTACCCAATACCACCCTCTGCAATATACTGCTGGGCAAGACACACCTCATAAAACTCATTAAGTATCTGTTCCTTTGTCTGAGGAGATACACTGCTTGTATTGGCTATTTCCAATGTAAGCTGTTCTATCTCTTCTTCCTTTAAATGTTTAAATATTTCTGCTGACTTTTCAGGTCCTAGGGCAATAAGCAGTATCGCTGCTTTTTCAACCCCGTCCATGCTTCTTTCACCATTACCACTCTGTCGTGCCATAATAATCTCCATGCTTTATATTATCGTTTACATTAGTTCCAGTCTTCATTCAACCAGTTACGCAGCAGCAATGCAACTGCTTCCGGATTCTCGTCAACAAACTTCTCAATTGCCTTTCTTGTTTCAGACTTCTCCTGAAGGTCTATATCATCCACAGAAGCCTGGTTCTCTCTTGTCGATGCAAGCATCTCTTCAACCGACAGCTCTGGTTCTTTCTCTTCAACAGTAAGTGGACGTGCACTTCTGATAATAACAAGTATAAGTATACCAAGAATAGCCACTGCTAGTACAAGCTGTATCCAGAAAGAAGCCTTGCTGAGTATATTAGTAGATGGCTTATCTGTAAATGAATTCTTCTGATATGCCACAACTGATATATTGGCAGGATCAATTCCTGTTCCCTTAGATATAATATCTATCCAGGTATTATCAACTGTAAGCGTTGTAGGTTCAGCATTCTGGCTCTTAAAGGTTTCCCAGTCTGTTCCATTGAGATATCCAAGCTTGCCTGCCTGCTCCTCATCATAAGTAACATTCTTGATAAGTGTTACTGCTATTGTTGAATTAGCCTTTACAATAGCACCAGGATCTGTGTTCGTTGTTGTTACAAGCTCGTTAGGAAGATAATCATATTCCTTTACGCTATACTGTGATGTAGATGTTGTGCCATCAGTAATATCGTATGTTGTTTCGTTATTGCTTGCTGTTCCAGGAGTTCCACTTGCACCATTAGTTCCTGTTGACTCCTGCTCATATGAATGGCTGTATAAGCCTTCCTCTCTTCCATCCTGAGCTGTATATTCTTTAGCTATTTTGTTAACTGTATTCCAGTCAAGTTCATAGTTTAATGTTATAGCTGCATCATCATATAAGCCTGTTGCAAGTATATTCCTTAATAATGAACTGCTTGTTGTCGCTTCAATCTGTGACTTGTACTTAAGCTTGCTGTTCATTCCAACACCTGAGTTAGTACTGTTTCCAGCCGCTCCGTTAAACAGCGTATTACCCTTGTTATCTATAATAGTAATACTCTTTGTGGAATCATTGCCAACTGCCATAGCAAGAAGTGATGCCATGCTTTCTGCTGTATCATCACCTATATCCTTAGTTGTTACCAGCTTAACAGCAACCGTAGCTTCTGACGCTGCCTGATAGAAGGAATTAGTCTTTTCCGGCATATTAATAGTAACCGAAGCAGTCTTAACACCATCCATATCCTCAAGATCTCCCTGAAGCTTAGTTTCCAGATAGTGTGCATACTGCTTAGTACTATCAGAATCTGTTGTTGTAAAGCTTCTTTTCATAGCATCCTCGAATGTATATCCATCCGACTTGATATCCTGTGTTGCAAGAAGCATCTTACAGGCTGTCAGTTCCTTTTCGTTGACGCTGACTACCATGTTGTCTATTTTATATTTGTGATTATTCTCAGTTAATATTGATGTTACCGAATTCATCTCCGTGTAATCTTCACAAGTAACAAGCACCTGATACTTAGGACGTGTAAGCACAAATGATAATATACCTATTACTGCTATAAAGGCTACTATTGAACCCACTATTATTATTCTTTGTTTAACTGACCAATTCTTCCAGATGTCTAATAACTTCTGTGGAAGCTGCTTTAATTTATCTGCCATTATTAACTCCTAAGTAATTATATCTGCATATTCATAATTTCTTTATATGCTTCTAATGCTTTATCTC
>CAKRKK010000067.1 GCA_934358235.1 uncultured Lachnospira sp. | reverse complement strand
TAGGTGAAGGTGAGACGGCTACGATAACAAGAGTTGGAGGTAAGGAAGAAACAAGACGTTTTCTTGAGAATCTTGGCTTTGTGGCAGGGGCTGTTGTAACAGTTGTTTCTAAGACAGGTGGTAATGTTATAGTTAATATCAAAGAATCCCGTGTGGCTATTGGCAAGGATATGGCAACAAAGATTATGGTATAGAGTCTATAAGTTCATATTGTTATAAAGATCTGGTAAGCGGATCTCTATATAGATTTACAATAATTATTTATGAAGGAGAGATGAAGATGACTTTAAAGGAAGTTTCTGTAGGTCAGACTGTTAAAGTTACTAAGCTTAGTGGTGAAGGTCCGGTTAAGAGAAGAATCATGGATATGGGCATCACAAAAGGCGTTGAGGTCTATGTAAGAAAAGTTGCACCTTTAGGTGATCCAATCGAAGTAACTGTCAGAGGATATGAATTATCTATCCGTAAGGCAGATGCAGCTATGATTGAAGTTAACTAACAGAGTGCATATTTTTTTAAGCAAGGGTTAGCAAAAGCTAATTCAAGCAAGCATAATCTAAGTTAAGACAGTTATAACTAAACAAAGAAAGAGGTAGAAAGATGTCAATTAAGATTGCATTAGCAGGTAACCCAAACTGCGGTAAAACAACATTGTTCAATGCACTCACAGGCTCCAACCAGTTTGTAGGTAACTGGCCAGGTGTTACTGTAGAGAAAAAAGAAGGTAAATTAAAGGGACACAAGGATGTTTCTATTATGGATTTACCAGGTATTTATTCACTTTCTCCATATACATTAGAGGAAGTAGTTGCTAGAAACTATCTTATAAACGAAAGACCAGAAGCTATTATTAATATAGTTGATGGAACTAATATCGAAAGAAATCTTTATCTTTCAACGCAGATTCTGGAACTCGGTATACCAGTAATTATGGCTGTTAATATGGTGGATCTGCTGGCAAAGAATGGTATTACCTTAAACACAGCAAAGTTATCTGAAAAGCTTGGCTGTGAGGTTGTTGAGATATCAGCACTTAAGGGAACTGGTATTAAGGAAGCAGCAGAAAAGGCAGTAAAGCTTGCCCAGGCAAAGAAAGCAAATAAGCTTGTCCACAGGTTTAGCGATGAGGTTGAAGCTGTAATAGAAGCAGTTGAAGACAGAATTGGTCTTGATGTTGCAGATGAGCAGAAGAGATTCTTCGCTATTAAGCTGTTAGAAAAGGATAATAAAATTGGTCAGCTTATGACTAATGTTCCTGATGTTTCAGAAGAAATAGCTAAGCTTGAAAAAGATTTTGATGATGATACAGAAAGTATTATCACAAATGAAAGATACACATATATTTCATCAATTATTGATGATTGTGTTAAGAAGGCACATAGCAAGGATAAACTTTCAACCTCAGATAAGATTGATAAGGTTGTAACTAACAGAATATTAGCACTTCCTATATTTGCAGCAGTAATGTTCCTTGTTTATTATATTGCTATGGTAACAGTTGGTTCAGCAGCAACAGACTGGGCTAATGATGGTCTGTTTGGTGATGGTTTCCACCTTTTAGGTATCGGTTCTTCAGCATACGAAGAAGTAGCTGAAGAGTATGGTGATTCAGATGAAATAATTGCAGCATATGTTGAAAGCCTTGGTGCATCAGGTGAGAAAATAGCAGAAGCTATTGATACAGAAGCAGAGGATTATGATTCAGAGGCTGCCGTTAAGGCACTTACAAGTCTTGATGCTATGGTTAAGTCAACAGATTCAGTTGATTACACAGTAGAAGACGAGGAAACACTTGAAACAACAGAGGATACTGCTGATGCAGCAGCTATAAAGGAAGCTATTGAGCTTGCTATTAAGTATGATGGCGCAGCTCCGGATCCAGCAGATTATGGTGTATGGGTTCCTGGTATTCCAGTACTTATTGAAGATGGTCTTGATGCAATCGGTTGTGCAGACTGGTTAAAGGGACTTATACTTGATGGTATTGTAGCTGGTGTTGGTGCTGTACTTGGTTTCGTTCCTCAGATGCTTGTATTATTCTTATTACTTGCTATCTTAGAGGCATGCGGATATATGGCACGTATCGCATTTATTATGGATAGAATCTTTAGAAGATTCGGTCTTTCAGGAAAGTCTTTCATTCCTATTCTTATCGGTACAGGTTGTGGTGTTCCTGGTATTATGGCTTCACGTACAATCGAGAACGAAAGAGACCGTCGTATGACAATTATGACAACAACATTTATACCTTGTGGTGCTAAGACACCATTTATAGCTATGATTGCAGGTGCTATCTTTGGTGGTTCACCTTGGGTTGCAACATCAGCATACTTTATAGGTATGGCAGCAATTATCGTATCAGGTATTATTTTAAAGAAGACAAAGTTATTCAGCGGGGATCCAGCACCATTTGTTATGGAGCTTCCTGCATATCATATTCCAACAGTTGGCAACGTACTTAGAAGCATGTGGGAGCGTGGCTGGTCATTCATCAAGAAGGCCGGTACAATCATCCTTCTTTCTACAATCGTTGTATGGTTTACAACATACTTTGGATTTACAGATGATGGATTCAGAATGTTAGCTGAAGATGAGATTGATATGAGTATCTTAGCTAAGATTGGTAGTGCAATCTGCTGGATATTCGCACCACTTGGATGGGGTAACTGGCAGGCAGCCGTAGCTTCAATCACAGGACTTGTAGCTAAGGAGAACATCGTAGGTACTATGGGTATCCTTTATGGAGGCGGAGAGCTTTCACCATATGCAGCACTTGCACTTGAGTTTACTAAGTTAGCTGGTTTCTCATTCCTTACCTTCAACCTTCTTTGCGCTCCTTGCTTTGCAGCAATCGGTGCTATCAAGAGAGAGATGAATAGTGCTAAGTGGACATGGACAGCAATTGGATATCAGTGTGGTTTTGCTTACCTTGTATCACTTTGTATCTATAATATAGGCAGACTTATAGCAGATGGAGCTTTTGGCTTCTGGACTATAATCGCATTTGTATTAGTAATAGGCTTTGTTTACCTGTTATTCAGACCAACCAAGGAAGCAAAAGAGTATAAGAAAGCAGCAGAATAGATATCAGAATAAAGAGCAGAATAAGCAGTAAAAATGCGTAACATAGGTCACAATAAAATGTCACGGAGGTTAGTAGAATGGGTACAGTAATAGTTACAGTAATATTAATAGTGATTGTAGCAGCAATTGTATTCAATATAGTTAAGGGCAGGAAAAGTGGTAAACACACATGCGGCGGAGATTGCGGACATTGTGGAGGCTGCCACTAGTATAGGGAGGCATCAATGCTAAAGTACTATTCGGGTGATGAGAATGCTTCTGATATAATCAGCTATGAGAGAAGCAAAATGCAGAAGGATATGATTCTGCAGATGTTAAGAAAAAGGGGATGCAGAATAACCAAACAAAGAATAATGCTTTTAGATATTATTCTTGAAGAAGAGTGTTCGTGCTGCAAGGAAATATATTACAAGGCAAGCAGGATAGATCCTAAGATAGGAACAGCAACGGTTTATCGCATGATTAATACACTTGAGGAGATTGGTGCCATAAACAGAAGGAATATGTATAAGGTATCGTGTGGAAAAGACTGCATAGAAGGTGATAATACTTTTACAGTTGAATTCGACGATAATACAGTTATCAATGTGCCTGAAAAAAAATGGAACCAGATAATCGAAAAAGGACTTGCGGCCTGTGGCTATATAGATAACCAGACAGTTAAGAAAGTGACAGCAGTACCCTTTTGTTCTTAAAAAATAAGTTTAACAAAACCATCATATATAACATAATGTATAATTATGACAATAAGCAAAGCGTCATAATTGTATAAGAGCAGCCCTTCCATAGTGAGTCAGGAGGCAATGTTATATATGATGGTTTTAATTAATTGTTTAAATACTTATATGGATATCATATCTATAAAATGATGTCGGGATCAAAAGCCCCATACTTTGATACCTACGAATTGTTCCGTGCTACGCACTCCCACAATTCTTCCCAATATTCGCATATCGTGGGATTATCATCCCACTTTTATGCTCATATCGGGGCGGGTCCCAAGGTCTTTCACCCACCTATGAGCAAGCTCATGTTGGTTTAGACCTTTTGACCCTGGTATCATAAAATGATAAAATTTATCAATAGAATAAATTTGTATGGAAATATAAAATAAACAGGTATATTATAATAGCTAAAATAAAAACGGGTCTGTTGTATATATAGCTGTTTACATAGCAGCTTTCGTTATTGTGTTGGCTGTGGCTATATAGAGCAGATGGAAAAGAGGATAAAATTATGAAAAATGTATTTAAGAAAATGGATGCAGTAAAAACAGGAATATTTGCAGCAGGTGTACTTTTTGGTACAGCAGGTATTAAGATACTTGCAAGTGATGATGCCAAGAAGGTATATACTAACTGCACAGCAGCGGTATTACGCGCAAAGAAGTGTGTTATGAAGACAGCAACTAATATTCAGGAAAATGCTGGCGATATCTATGCAGAGGCTAAGGCAATCAACGAAGAAAGAGAAGCAGCCGCAGAAGCTGTTGAAGATTTAGATATTGATTTTGAAACTGAAGAGGAAGAAACAGCCGAAGAAGCTGCACAGAACTAACCAGATATTGACTTATTGATTGATAGTATATTCTGGCATTATATTTTACCCAGTAAGAGGTTAGGACTATGAAATTCTATATAAAACACAGCATGAAGGGCCGGATAAGAGTACATATGGATATGAAGCGTATGTCTTACAGCCAGGCCGACATTCTGGAGTATTACCTTAAGAACATAGCTTCTGTTTATGAAGTTAAGGTGTATGAAAAGACATGCGATGCAGTAATCAGTTATGCCAATGATAAGAAATATATAATTAAGAAGCTGTTAGAATTCGATTATAATAATGTTACAGTTCCCCAGGAGATACTTAGTAGCTCCGGAAGAGAGATGAACGCGTATTATCAGGACAGACTTGTAAATAAGGTGTTTCTAAGAATGGCGAGTAAGCTGCTGCTTCCTATTCCATTCAGAAATGCAGTTACAGTAGTGAAATCTGTTAAATATATTACTAATGGTGTAAAGACACTTGCAAAAGGAAAGCTGGAGGTTCCGGTGCTTGATGCAACGGCAATAGGAACTTCTATACTTAGAAAAGATTTCAATACAGCAGGTTCAGTTATGTTCCTTCTTGGTATAGGTGAAATCATCGAGGAATGGACACATAAGAAATCAGTTGGAGATCTTGCAAGAACCATGTCACTTAATGTAAGCAAGGTATGGCTAAAGACTGATGATACAGAGGTTCTTGTACCAGTTAATGAGATAAAGAATGATGATAAGATTATAGTTCACGTAAGCAATGTTATACCTTTTGATGGTGTTGTTGTGAGTGGTGAGGCTATGGTTAATCAGGCGTCTCTTACTGGTGAGTCAGTTCCTGTTAATAAGAAGGATGGCATGACAGTATTTGCAGGAACTGTAATAGAAGAGGGCGAGCTTACTATCAGAGTTAAGCAGAAGGATGGCAATAGTAAGTATGATAAGATAGTCAGGATGATTGAAGAATCAGAAAAGCTCAAGTCAGGTCTTGAGAGCAAGGCAGAGCATCTTGCAGATACACTTGTGCCTTATACATTGGGGGGAACGATTCTTACATACATTTTAACCAAAAATGTTACAAAGGCACTTTCAATACTTATGGTCGATTTCTCCTGTGCGTTAAAGCTTGCGATGCCTATAACAGTATTATCTGCCATAAGACAGGCTGGGCAGAATGATATAACTGTAAAGGGCGGTAAGTTCCTTGAGGCAGTAGCAGAGGCTGATACAATAGTATTTGATAAGACTGGTACACTTACAAAGGCAGCTCCTACAGTAAAATGTGTATATTCCTTTAATGGCTGTAATGAGGATGAGTTGTTAAGGATTGCAGCGTGTATGGAAGAACATTTTCCACATTCAATGGCAAAGGCTGTTGTTGATGCAGCGGCTAAGAAGCAGCTTTGCCATGAGGAAATGCATACTAAGGTTGAATATATAGTGGCTCACGGTATATCCACAACAATAAATAATAAGAAAACGATTATAGGAAGCTATCATTTTGTATTTGAGGATGAGGGCTGCCATGTTCCAGAAGGAAAACAGGAGCTGTTTGACAATCTGCCAACGCAGTATTCACATCTTTATCTTGCTATTGGAGATGAGCTTGCAGCAGTAATCTGCATAGAGGATCCTGTAAGAGAGGAGGCTGCAGAGGTTATTTCAGGCTTAAAAGAACTTGGTATATCAAAGGTAGTTATGATGACAGGTGACAGCGAGCGTACGGCAAAGGCAATAGCTGGAATTGTTGGCGTGGATGAGTATTATTCCGAGGTGCTTCCAGAGGATAAGGCATCCTTTGTTGAAAAGGAAAAAGAAGCTGGAAGAAGAGTTATTATGATAGGTGATGGAATAAATGATTCACCTGCCCTTTCAGCAGCGGATGTAGGAATAGCTATAAGTGATGGAGCACAGATAGCAAGAGAAATAGCAGATATTACAGTAAGTGCGGACAATCTTGGACAGATTGTATTCCTTAAAAAGCTTAGTAATAATCTCATTAAAAAGATTAACCGTAATTACAGAACGATAGTATCCTTTAATTCAGTACTTATAGCGCTTGGTGTAATAGGTGTTATACCACCAACAACATCAGCACTTATGCACAATACATCTACCCTGCTTATAAGCATGAACAGCATGAAGGATATACAGCTTTAGCTTTCGTGCCAGATAAGCAATTAAGATGAGGAATTATAATTAAATAATAATAAATTCTTAAAAAGAAATATGCTGTTGATACATGTTATCAATAAGCATATTTCTTTTTTATTTATTGCTGAAGCATATTGTATTATAATACTAATGAGGGTTAGTAAAAGCTAACCAATACTTACAGAAGTAATGAAAGTGATGAAAGTGAGGAATCAGTATGTTTCTTAGTGTAAAAGATTTAAGAAAGTCATACGGCAGCAGTTCTATGAGGACAGAGGTGCTTAAGGGAATTAACTTTGAAGTTCAAAAGGGCGAGATATGTGTGTTGTTAGGACCATCAGGTTCAGGCAAATCGACATTGCTTAATATAATTGGTGGAATAGATGATGCTGATTGTGGATATGTCAGTATTAATAATGAAAAAACAAAGGATATGAAGGAAGCTGAGCTTACTAAATATAGAAGAAAGCATCTGGGCTATGTATTTCAGATGTATAACCTGATACCGAATCTGAATGTTAAAGAAAATATTGAGGTAGGAGCTTACTTAAGTGATTCACCGCTGGATATAGATGAATTACTTAACACACTCGGATTATATGACCACAGATATAAGCTGCCTAACCAGTTATCAGGCGGACAGCAGCAACGGACAGCAATAGGAAGAGCTATTGTCAAGAATCCGGATATATTATTATGTGATGAACCGACAGGAGCCCTGGATTATCATACTTCCAAGGAAATATTAAAGCTGATAGAGGATGTAAATAAAAAATATGGCAATACAGTAATTATGGTCACACATAATGATGCTATACAAAATATGGCTGACCGTGTTATTAAGCTAAGAGATGGTCAGATTATGCAGAATATCGTAAATACTGATAAGATACCAGCGGCTAAGCTTGAGTGGTAGCAGGTATGCTTAAAAGAATATTATGATAAGTGGAATAAGTAAAGAAAGGTAAGGTTGTTGCTATGGTAAATCCGTTGAATAAGCGGCTTCCAAGGGAATTCACAGGAGAACTGGCTAAATATATTGTTATATTTGTATTTATGACGGCAGTAATAGGTCTTATTAGTGGTTTTTTAATTGCTGATGGAAGTATGTATGATATATATAATAAAAGCTTTGATAAGTATAATATTGAGGATGGAAACTTTGAACTATATTCCAAAGCTGATGCTGGCACCATAGAAGCTCTGGAAAAAGAGCAGGTAACTATATATGAGAATTTCTATATAGAGGAGAAGGTTTCAGGTCATAATGGCAATAGTGTCGATGACGATGATGAAAGTACATTAAGGTTTTATATTAACAGGGAAGATGTTGATAAAGTAGATGTAATAGAGGGACGTATAGGGCAGGCAGAGGATGAAATTGCCATTGACAGGATGTATGCCGTTAATAATGGTATAAATGTCGGAGATACAATTACAATAGGTGACAGAACCTTAAAGGTAACAGGTCTTGTTGCTCTTTCAGATTATAGCAGTCTTTTTTCAAATAATTCGGATACAATGTTTGATTCTGTTAAATTCGGTGTTGGAGTTGTAGCACAAGAATGCTTTGATGAATTCGAAGATACACATCTTCATTATGTGTATTCGTGGATATATGATAATAAGCCTTCTGATGATAAGGAAGCAAAGACTATGGCTGACGATTTTATGAAGGCTATATCTAAGAAGGCTATTCTTGTTAATTGTATTCCACAGTATATTAATCAGGCAATACATTTTGCAGGTGATGATATCGGAAGTGATAGGTCAATGATGATAGTGCTTCTGTATGTGCTTATTGTTATTATGGCTTTTGTGTTTGCGGTAACAACGAATAATACGATAGTAAAAGAGGCTAATGTCATAGGAACCTTAAGAGCTTCGGGATATACAAGAAAAGAGCTGTTAGGACATTATATAACCTTACCGATTCTTGTTACTCTTGCCGGGGCAATTGTTGGCAATATACTTGGTTATACGGCATTTAAGAGTATATTCGTAGCTGCATATTATGGCAGCTACTCCTTCCCGTCCTATTATACCTTATGGAATGCAGATGCATTTGTGTTAACTACGGTTATTCCGGTTGTGATAATGTTGGCTATTAATATATTGATAATAGGTTACAGATTGAAGCTCTCACCGCTTAAGTTCCTAAGAAGAGAGCTTAGCAGAAAGCAGAAGAAAAAGGCGGTCAGACTTCCGGGCTTTAAGTTCTTTAACAGATTCAGGTTAAGAATAATAATACAGAATATGCCTAACTACATAACATTATTTATAGGCATATTGTTTGCTAATGTACTGTTGCTGTTTGGGCTGATGCTAGGTCCTATGCTAAAGCATTATCAGAATGATATTACAGCTAAGCTTATTGCTAATCACCAATATGTGCTTAAACAGCCAATAGCCGTCAATGATGATAGTGCAGAAAAATATTGTGTAAAATCTCTGGCTACATTAGAGGGACGTTTAAAGAGCGAGGATGTGCTGGTTTATGGAATAAAAGCTGATAGTGAATATGTTCTTGCTAATATCCGTGAACTAAAGGAGAATGAAGTATACATAACTGATGGATATGCGGATAAGTATAAGATAAAAAAGGGTGACACAATAACACTTAAAGAAAAGTATTCTGACGGACAGTATACCTTTAAGGTAAAGGGAATGTATGATTATCCTTCTTCCTTTGCAATATTTATGTCAGACACAGCATTTAAAAAGGACTTTGACAAGGAAGAGGATTATTATAGTGGATATCTTTCTGATAAAGAGCTGGATATAGATGAGAAGTATATAGCTACACAGATAACAATTGATGATCTGACTAAGGTATCAAGACAGCTTGAGCGTTCTATGGGAACAACCTTTGAAATGGTAAAGATATTTGCAGTGATACTTTTTGCGGTGCTTATGTTCCTGCTTACCAAGCTGATAGTAGAAAAAAACACAACCTCTATATCAATGGTAAAGATATTAGGTTATTCGAACCGGGAGATAAGCAGGCTGTATGTAACTTCAACTACAGTAATGGTTGTTGCTTCGGTGCTTATAAGTATAGGAGCTTCTGTGGGCATTATGAATTATCTGTTCAGGATATTCATGGAAGAAATGTCGGGATGGATAAGCTGCTATTATGCACCACATATATTCCCAGTTATGTTTATGCTTAACATAATAATATATGCATGCATTTCAATCATTATGATGCAGAAGATAAAGAAGATACCTATGGATGAGGCACTTAAGAATGTAGAGTAGGTGGGCTCAAAGCACTCGAAACTACTTATATATATCGTTTCATTCAATTTATAAAGGGCTGTTAGCACTAATTTTGTGATATGATCCATTCTAGGTAAACAAGTGAAATAATAAAAACTTGTCACTTAGGAGGGAATATATCAATTTTGTGCGAACAGCCCTTTTGCTATATCAAGCAGTTTACCTGAAGTATGTAGTTTAAGTAAAACACCCCTTGAATATTACTTAATAATACTTATCAGCCATAAAATATAAAATATTACTTATAAATTTCCTGCCAGCGTGATACCATCTCAACAGCCTCTATCTCAGATGATACCTTGGTGACAATCATACCATCAAGATAAATCTCGTAAACCGGAAACTTCTTGCCTTTGTTTCCATGCTGCACCTCTACTTTACTGTACTTTACACGCTCCATAATAAAAACCTCCACATATTAATCAGAAAATGATGGTTAAGGTAATCCATCAACAGGCCGGTAACAGAAATTCACAGCCTGGCTCAACGCTATTGATGATTATATCATAAGGGATTTTAAATTAAAATATCATAAAATATATTGGTACCAAAGTACCAAGAAAAGTACTAAAAAACAAATAAAAACATTGCATATTAAATGCATTTAAACTATAATAGAAGGCAAGGTAAAACGGAATTTACAATTGAATCAAGGAGAAAGTATTTATTATGCATTCACAACAGAATGCTGGGTTTAACGAGAGTTATATAGAGGCTCATAGACTTGATAGAAGACTGGCTGTTATAGACAGATTTTATCTTACAAGTGTAACCAATAGAGCGTTTAATGATTACTTTGGTAATACGGCATACGGCTGTATTACAGAATTTGTTAATCCTGGCGAGAAGGAGAGTTTTATAGAATTTATT
>CAKRKK010000066.1 GCA_934358235.1 uncultured Lachnospira sp. | reverse complement strand
TTTCACGTGCAGACTTAGAAGGCGGTGATAACAGTGAAAATTAATAAGTATGTAGAAGATTTAAAGGCAAAATCAGCCGTAGAATTGAATGAAGAATTAGTAGCTGCTAAGAAGGAACTTTTCAATTTAAGATTTCAGAATGCAACAAATCAGTTAGATAACACCAGCAGAATCAAAGAAGTTAGAAAGAACATTGCTAGAATTCAGACTGTAATTGCTCAGAAGAATGCTTAAATTACATTATAGTTTGTAAGTATTTCCTAAGAAAGGAGAATAACTGTGGAAGAGAGAAATTTAAGAAAAACTCGTACAGGTAAGGTTATCAGCAATAAGATGGATAAGACAATCGTAGTTGCTGTTGAAGATAACGTTAAGCATCCACTTTACAACAAGATTGTAAAGAGAACATACAAGTTAAAGGCTCATGATGAAAACAATGAATGTTTAATCGGTGATGTTGTTAAGGTAATGGAAACTAGACCTTTATCTAAGGATAAGAGATGGAGATTAGTTGAGATTATCAGCAGAGCTAAATAATTTTGACAATTTTGAAATAGAATTGATATTACTGAAAGGGGTAGTATTATGGTACAACAGGAAACCAGACTTAAGGTTGCTGATAACACAGGTGCTAAAGAAATACTTTGCATCAGAGTTATGGGTGGATCTACAAGAAGATATGCAAATATCGGTGATGTGATTGTCGCTACTGTTAAAGAAGCAACACCAGGCGGCGTTGTTAAAAAGGGCGATGTTGTTAAGGCCGTTGTTGTTCGTTCTGTAAAGGGCGCACGTCGTAAAGATGGCTCATACATTAAATTTGATGAAAATGCTGCTGTAATCATCAAGGATGATCAGACTCCTAAGGGAACTCGTATCTTTGGACCAGTAGCAAGAGAGTTAAGAGATAAGAAATTCATGAAGATCGTATCTCTTGCTCCAGAAGTATTATAGGAGGTACCACAATGTCAGCTGTAAGAATTAAAAAGGGTGATACTGTTAAGGTAATCGCAGGTAAAGACAAGGGCAAGACAGGCAAGGTTATGTCTGTAAACGCTAAGAACCATACAGCATTAGTTGAGGGTGTTAACATGGTAACAAAGCATGCTAAGCCAAGCGCAGCTAATCAGCAGGGTGGAATTCTCCACCAGGAAGCACCAATCGATATCTCAAATATCGCTTACTCATTAAAGGGTAAGGAAACAAAGATTGGTTATGACTTCAAGGACGGTAAGAAAGTTCGTGTTGCTAAGGCAACTGGCGAAGTTATCGATTAATAGAGGAAGGAGGCAATAATTTTGAGTAGACTTAGAGATTTATACGAAAACGAAATCACTAAAAAAATGACAGATAAGTTCGGTTACAAGAACCCAATGATGGTTCCAAAGATCGACAAGATCGTAATCAATATGGGTGTTGGTGAAGCTAAGGAAAATTCAAAGCTTCTCGATGCAGCAGTTAAAGAACTCGAGACTATTTCAGGTCAGAAGGTAGTTCTTACAAGAGCTAAGAATTCAATTGCTAACTTCAAGTTAAGAGAAGGTCAGGCAATCGGATGTAAGGTTACACTTCGTGGTGAGAAGATGTACGAATTCCTTGACAGACTTGTTAATCTTGCATTACCAAGAGTTCGTGACTTCAGAGGCGTAAGCGCTGAATCATTCGACGGTAGAGGAAATTATGCTTTAGGTATTAAGGAGCAGATCATCTTCCCAGAAATCGAATATGATAAGATCGATAAGGTTAGAGGTATGGATGTTATAATTGCAACAACAGCTCATACAGATGAAGAGGCACGTGAATTACTTAGAATGTTCAACATGCCTTTCAAGAATTAATATAAGGAGGTAAATTTCAATGGCTAAGACTTCAATGAAGGTTAAGCAGCAGAGAGCACCTAAGTTCTCTACAAGAGCTTATACACGTTGTACAATATGTGGTCGTCCACATTCTGTTTTAAGAAAGTACGGAATCTGCAGAATTTGCTTCCGTGAATTAGCTTACAAGGGTCAGATCCCAGGAGTTAAGAAGGCATCTTGGTAAGATAAATAATTAGTCACATAATGATTGTGATTAATCGTAGTGGTTTGCCACTATTACCTTGATATAATGCATAACATAGTAATACGGCTTTCTGCCGTATGCTATAAATGCATGGAACAATTGACGTAGTCCCGATAAGGGAAACCAGTGAATTATTTAAGGAGGAATATTTACAATGACAGATCCAATTGCAGATATGCTTACAAGAATTCGTAATGCAAACACAGCAAAGCACGACACAGTTGATATCCCATCTTCAAAGATGAAGCTTTCTATAGCTAAGATTCTTTTAGATGAAGGTTATATCAAGTCTTATGAGCTTGTTGAGAATGGTAATTTCAACGATATCCGTGTTACATTAAAGTACGGTGCTGATAAGAATGAAAAGATTATTTCAGGACTCCAGAGAATATCTAAGCCAGGTCTTAGAGTTTATGCAAGCAAGGATGAACTTCCAAGAGTTCTCGGTGGTCTTGGTGTTGCTATTATCTCAACAAACAAAGGTGTTGTAACAGATAAGGAAGCTAGAAAGCTGGGCGTTGGTGGAGAAGTTCTCTGCTTCGTTTGGTAATTTAAAATAGATACTCACTCACAAAGAAAACACGTTCCTATTTTAAAGTGTTTTCTTAATCAAAATTAGGAGGTGCACGGCATGTCACGTATAGGAAGAATGCCTATCGCTGTCCCAGCAGGTGTTACTGTTGAGATCGCAGAAAATAACAAAGTGACTGTAAAGGGTCCTAAGGGTACACTTGAAAGAGTTTTACCTGCAGAAATGGACATTAAGATGGAAGGTTCAGAAATCGTTGTTTCTAGACCTAACGACTTAAAGAAGATGAAGTCATTACACGGATTAACAAGAACATTAATCCATAACATGATAATCGGTGTTACAGATGGTTATGAGAAGAAGCTTGAAATCAACGGTGTTGGTTACAGAGCTCAGAAGCAGGGTAAGAAGCTTGTATTAGCTTTAGGTTACTCTCATCCAGTTGAAATGGAAGATCCAGAAGGCATCGAAACAGTTGTTGATGGAACTAACGTTATCATCGTTAAAGGTATTAGTAAAGAAAAAGTTGGCCAGTACGCAGCGGAAATCAGAGCTAAGAGAGCTCCAGAGCCATATAAGGGCAAGGGTATCAAGTATTCTGATGAAGTTATTAGACGTAAGGTTGGTAAGACTGGTAAGAAATAATTAAAGGAGTGAATACAAAATGGTTAGTAAGAAGTCAAGAACAGTAGTTCGTGAAAATAAGCACAGAAAATTACGTAATCGTTTCAGCGGTACAGCAGAAAGACCACGTTTAGCTGTATTTAGAAGCAATAATCATATGTACGCTCAGATTATTGACGACACAGTTGGTAAGACACTTGTTTCTGCTTCAACACTTGATAAGGATGTAAAGGCAGAGCTTGAGAAGACTAATAACGTTGAAGCTGCTACAGTAGTTGGTACAGTAGTTGCTAAGAAGGCATTAGAAAAGGGTATTACAACTGTCGTTTATGATAGAGGCGGATTTGTATATGAAGGAAAAGTAAAAGCATTAGCAGAGGCAGCAAGAGAAGCTGGCCTTGAATTCTAAGCGGAAGGGAGAAACAAACAGTATGAAACGTACAATAATTGATGCTAGTAATTTAGAATTAAGAGATAATGTAGTATCAATCAAGCGTGTAACAAAGGTTGTAAAGGGTGGACGTAACATGCGTTTTGCAGCTTTAGTTGTTGTTGGTGACGGCAACGGACATGTTGGCGCTGGTGTTGGTAAGGCAGCTGAAGTTCCTGAAGCTATCCGCAAGGGAAAAGAAGATGCTATGAAACATTTAGTAGAAGTTCCTATGGATGCAAACTGCTCAGTTCCACACGACTTCACAGGAAAGTTCGGAGGAGCTACAGTTCTTCTTAAGAAGGCTCCAGAAGGTACTGGTATCATCGCAGGTGGTCCAGCACGTTCAGTACTTGAGCTTGCAGGTATTAAGAATATCCGTACAAAGTCACTTGGTTCTAATAATAAGCAGAATGCTGTATTAGCAACAATAGAAGGTCTTAAGTCTATGAAGACTCCAGAAGAAGTTGCAAGACTTCGTGGAAAGTCTGTTAGCGAGATCCTTGGCTAATTAACAAATAAACATTGATATAGTCGTTAATCGACAGATGGAGGTTAAAATGGCTGATAAGAAGTTAAGAATAACTTTAGTTAAGTCTCCAATCAGTGCTGTTCCTAAGCATAGAAGAACTGTTGAAGCTATGGGTCTTACAAAGATGCATAAGACAGTTGAACTTCCAGATAATGCTGCAACAAGAGGACAGATTCAGCAGATTGGTTATATGTTAAAGGTAGAAGAAATCTAATTTTAATAATTTGGATAAGGAGGTGCAATAATGGATTTATCTAATTTAAGCCCAGCAGAGGGTTCAGTAATGAGCGATAATTTCAGAAGAGGCCGTGGACATGGTTCAGGAAATGGCAAGACTGCTGGTAAAGGTCATAAAGGACAGAAGGCTCGTTCAGGAGCACCAAGACCAGGTTTTGAAGGTGGTCAGATGCCATTATATAGAAGAATTCCTAAGAGAGGTTTCACAAACAGAAACCGTAAGGAATTCGTTGCTATCAACATCAGCACTTTAGAAAGATTTGATAACGGTGCAGAGGTTACAGTTGATACATTAATTGAATCAGGTATCGTTAAGAATCCTAAGGACGGTATCAAGATTCTTGGTAATGGTGAACTCACAAAGAAGCTCAACGTTAAGGCTGATGCTTTTAGTGCTTCTGCAAAGGAAAAGATCGAAGCTCTTGGTGGTTCTTGCGAGGTGATCTAATATGTTAAAGACACTTGTAGGCGCTTTTAAGAACAAAGACATAAGAAAAAAGATCTTATATACTCTTATGATTCTTGTTATTGTTAGAGTGGGAAGCTTACTTCCTATTCCAGGAGTAGATACAGAGTATTTCAGTAGCTTACTTAGTGGAATTAATACTGGTGATTTGAGCTATCTTAGCGCATTTACAGGAGGTTCATTCGAAAGAATGTCCCTCTTTGCGTTAAGCATAACGCCATATATTACTTCATCTATCATTATGCAGCTTCTTGCAATTGCAATTCCTAAGTTAGAGGAAATGCAAAAAGAAGGGGAAGATGGTAGAAAGAAGATTGCAGCAATTACTAGATACGTTACTATAGCTCTTGCACTTATCGAGAGTATAGCAATGGCTGTTGGTTTTGGTAGATCTGGTCTTATTAAGGGATACCAGGGCTTTAGTACATTACACTACATTGTAAGTATTGTAGTAGTTGTTGCAGCACTTACAGCAGGTTCTGCAATGCTTATGTGGCTTGGTGAAAGAATTACTGAAAATGGTGTTGGTAACGGTATTTCAATCGTTCTTTTAATTAACATTATTTCTGGTATGCCAGGCGATTTTGCTACATTGTATAGCACATTTGTTGCACCTAGAACTATTGCAAAGGGTGTATTAGCAGCAGCAATTATTATTGCAATTCTTGTAGTAATGGTTGTTTTAGTATGCTTTTTACAGGATGGAGAGAGAAGAATTCCTGTACAATATTCACAGAAGGTTAGCGGTAGAAAGACTTTTGGTGGTCAGTCTACTAACATTCCTTTAAAGGTTAATACTGCCGGTGTTATGCCAGTTATTTTTGCATCATCACTTATGCAGTTCCCTGTAATTATTGCACAGTTATTTGGAAAGTCATACGAATGGACAAGATATTTAAGCTCTTCATACTGGTGCAGAGTATCAGCACCTAAGTATTCATTAGGTTTAATATTATATGTAGTATTACTTATAATATTTGCTTACTTCTATACATCAATTACATTCAATCCGATTGAGGTTGCTGATAATCTTAAGAAAGCTGGTGGAGTTATCCCAGGTATAACACCAGGTAAGTCAACCAGTGATTATCTTAATAATATACTTAACTACATCGTATTCGTCGGTGCAGTTGGATTACTCATCGTTGCATTAATACCAATTATGTGTACAGGATTCTTTAATGCAAGCGTTTCATTTGGTGGTACATCGGTCATCATCATCGTTGGTGTAGTACTTGAAACATTAAAGCAGATTGAATCTCAGATGGTTAATCGTTATTATAAGGGATTCTTAAGCGAATAAGCTTATTAGTATTTAGAGGACTTGCCTGACAGTAATGTTGGGCGAGTCATTTGTGTATAAAAAGCAAATGAAAGTTAATGAGGTAGACATATGAAGATTATTATGTTAGGAGCTCCAGGAGCTGGTAAGGGAACACAGGCAAAGAAAATTGCAGAGAAGTATTCAATTCCTCACATTTCAACAGGAGATATTTTCAGAGCTAATATTAAGAATAATACAGAGCTTGGTAAGAAGGCTAAGACATATATGGATAAGGGAGAACTTGTACCAGATGAATTAGTTGTAGATCTTATCATGGACAGATTCAAGGAAGCAGACTGTGCTAATGGATATGTATTAGATGGTTTCCCAAGAACAATTCCTCAGGCAGAGGCACTTGATAAGGCACTTGCTGCTAATAATGAAGCTGTTGATTTCGCTATTAATGTAGAAGTACCAGATGAAAACATTATCAACAGAATGTCTGGAAGAAGAGCATGTGTAGGTTGTGGTGCTACATACCATATCCAGTTTAATGCACCTAAGGTAGAAGGTGTATGTGATACATGTGGAGAAAAACTTATATTAAGAGATGATGATAAGCCAGAAACAGTTAAGAACAGACTGTCAGTATATCATGAGCAGACACAGCCATTGATTGACTATTATTCAAAGAAGGGTGTATTAGCAGAGGTTGATGGTACACAGGCAATGGATGATGTATTCAATGCTATTGTAAATGTATTAGGAAAGTAGGCTGGTTATGTCTGTAACAGTTAAGTCAAAGCACGAAATAGAATTAATGAGAGAGGCAGGAAGAATTCTTGGAACTGTTTTAAAGGAACTGGAAAAAGAATGTAAACCTGGCGTGACAACATATCACATTAATAAAATCGGCGATGAAATGATAAAAAGCTACGGATGTATACCATCATTTTACGGATATCAGGGATATCCGGCCTCTATATGTGTATCAGTAAATGAAGAAATAGTACATGGTATTCCATCAAAGGCAAGAGTGCTTAAGGATGGTGATATAGTAAGTCTTGATGCTGGTGTTATATATAAGGGGTACCACTCAGATGCTGCCAGAACTTATGGCGTAGGTAATATAAGTAATGAGGCGGCAAAACTTATTGAAGTGACAAGGCAGAGTTTTTTCGAGGGAATAAAGTTTGCGAAAGAAGGTTGTCACTTATATGAAATCTCCAATGCGATTGCAGCTTATAATGAGTCATTTGGATATGGCGTTATAAGAGAGCTTGTAGGACATGGTATCGGTACAGAACTTCACGAAGAACCAGAAATACCTAACTTCAGACAGAACAGACGTGGAATGAAGTTATATGAAGGAATGACACTTGCGATAGAACCAATGGTTTCAGCAGGAAGCTATGGTGTTAAGTGGATGGATGATGACTGGACAGCATCAACAGCGGATAATTCGTTGTCAGCTCATTATGAGAATACAGTATTGGTAACTAAGGATGGACCAGAGATATTATCATTGGTAGAGTAAGCATAAGGTATAATAACAATAAAGGTTGCCATATACTGGATATAGGGAGGATGCGAATTGAATAACTATATTGGATATTTTGCCACATCGCTGGCAGGACATGATCATAACAATATATATGTTATTGTTGATGCAGATAATGAGTATGTATATCTTGTGGATGGAAAACTTAAAAAAGTTGATAATCCTAAAAAGAAAAAGTTAAAGCATGTTCAGATAATCAAAATAACGGACGATACAATAAAAGACAAGATTAATAATAATGTTGTATTAACGAATGAAGATATCAAGTATGCTATTAAAAGTTATAACAGAAAGAATTAGAGATTAATTTAAGGAGGCAGTCAAATGTCAAAGGCAGACGTTATAGAAATCGAAGGAAAAGTTGTAGAGAAATTACCTAATGCATTCTTTAAGGTAGAGCTTGAGAATGGACATCAGATTCTTGCAACAATAAGTGGAAAGTTAAGAATGAACTTTATAAGAATTCTTCCAGGAGATAAAGTTACTATCGAACTTTCTCCATATGATCTTACAAAGGGAAGAATTATCTGGAGAGATAAGTAATAAAGGTTTCTTAACATATAAAGTAAAATTCTTCAAAAAGTATCAAAAAATATATAAAAAGTTTGTGCAATATTTTCTGAGAAAATTGAAAGTTTTTCTTGCATTTAAAAATATGGCTATGATATAATAGCTAACGAACTTGTCTGAAAGGAGGCTTTTGCAGTGAAGGTTAGATCATCAGTTAAACCAATTTGTGAAAAATGCAAAGTCATTAAGAGAAAGGGTAGAATCATGATTATATGTGAAAACCCTAAGCACAAGCAGAGACAGGGTTAATCCTTATGGAGAGAAGTAGAGATACTTCTCATGTTTGTGCGTTATGGTATCAATATCACTAGTTGATGTCATAACATTAGAAAGTTTGAACTGTTATTCACTAAAACAGTCAGACTTATGTAGTTTTGCGGCTGCAGCGATGAATCACCCGGCTAAGTTGTAAGGTGGTTATTGCTATTTTATAAATAAAAGTAGTTGTTATGGCAGCGCACACATTTCAGACGGCAGGAAACTGACGGGCTGCGTATGTATACACACTACAAAGAATTGATTAATAACATATATATTTGATTAACGGAGGTTAAAGAACACATGGCTCGTATTTCAGGTGTAGACTTACCAAGAGAAAAACGTATCGAAATCGGACTTACTTATGTTTATGGTATTGGACGAGTTAGAGCAACTAAGATCCTTGCAGAGGCTGGAGTTAATCCAGATACACGCGTTAAGGATTTAACAGATGAAGAAGTTGCTAAGATCGCTAAGGTTATAGATGCTGATCCAGAGCATTTAGTAGAGGGTGACTTAAGAAGAGAAGTTGCCATGAATATCAAGAGATTAAAGGAAATCGGATGCTACAGAGGAATCCGTCATAGAAAGGGTCTTCCAGTAAGAGGTCAGAAGACTAAGACTAATGCAAGAACTTGCAAGGGACCTAAGAAGACAGTAGCAAATAAGAAGAAATAATTGTTAAACTCACAGGAGGTTATTTATCATGGCTCAGAAAGTTACAAAAAAAGTGACAAAGAAGCGTGTTAAGAAGAATGTTGAAAGAGGACAGGCACATATTCAGTCATCTTTCAATAATACAATAGTTACTTTAACAGATGCAGAAGGAAATGCTTTATCATGGGCATCAGCAGGTGGACTTGGATTCAGAGGATCTAAGAAGTCTACTCCATATGCAGCACAGATGGCAGCAGAAACAGCAACAAAGGCTGCTTTAGTTCACGGATTAAAGTCTGTAGACGTTATGGTTAAGGGACCTGGTTCAGGTAGAGAGGCAGCTATTCGTGCCCTTTCAGCTTGTGGTCTCGAAGTTACAAGTATTAAGGATGTTACACCAGTTCCACATAACGGTTGTCGTCCACCAAAGCGTAGAAGAGTTTAATTTAGGGAGGTAAGATTACAATGGCAGTTAATAGAACACCTGTGCTCAAGAGATGCAGATCTCTTGATTTAGATCCTTTATATTTAGGAATAGATAAAAAGTCTAACAGAAAGGCTAAGAATGCTGGTAGAAAGATTAGCGAGTATGGTATGCAGCTTCGCGAAAAGCAGAAGGCTAAGTTCATCTATGGCGTATTAGAGAAGCCTTTCCTTAATTACTACAAGAAGGCTGAGAAGCAGAAGGGTATGACTGGTGAAAACCTTATGGTTACTCTTGAACTCAGACTTGATAATGTTATCTTCAGATTAGGTTTTGCAAGAACAAGAAAAGAAGCAAGACAGATCGTAGATCACAAGCACGTACTTGTTAATGGCAAGCGTGTAAACATTCCATCTTACTTAGTTAAGGCTGGAGATGTTATTGAAATCAGAGAAAAGTCAAAGTCTTGTGCTAGATACAAGGAAGTACTTGAAGCTACTAACGGAAGATTAGTTCCAGAGTGGTTAGAGTCAGACAAGGAAGCTCTTAAGGGTACAGTTAAGTCATTACCTACAAGAGAAGCAATTGATGTTCCTGTAAACGAGATGCTTATCGTCGAGTTATATTCTAAGTAATCCATTAAAGAGATATTTAGACGTTGTTGTTTACAGTTTAATTGTGAACATATACGTTTATATAAGACAACAGAATGCCAGTCTGCGTTCTGTTGTCTTATGGATAGAAGGAATAAACTTATTAAAACCCATAAAAGGAGGGGCTATACATGGTTGATGCAGATTTTAATTTCAAGATGCCAAAGATTGAGATGACTGAACAGTCAGAAGATGGAAAGTATGGAAGATTTGTCGTTGAACCTCTCGAGAGAGGTTATGGACTTACTCTTGGTAATTCTTTGAGAAGAATTATGCTTTCATCATTAGTTGGTACAGCAGTTAGCAGTATCAAGATTGATGGTGTACTTCATGAATTCAGCTCAATTCCTGGTGTTAAGGAAGATGTTACTGAGATAGTGATGAACATCAAGCAGTTATCAATCAAGAACAATGGTAATTCCGTTGAGCCTGTGGAAGCACATATAGATTTCGTGGGCGAGGGTGTAGTAAGAGCATCTGATATTCAGGTAGATCCTGATATAGAAATTATTAACCCAGATCTTGTTATTGCACATCTTAATAGTGCAGACAGCAAGTTAGTAATGGAACTTACAATCACTAATGGACGTGGATATGTAAGTTCAGAAAAGAATAAGAAAAAAGACCAGCCAGTTGGCGTTATCGCAGTTGATTCTATTTACACACCAGTAGAGAGAGTTAATATGGCTGTTCAGAATACACGAGTTGGTCAGGATACAGATTTTGAC
>CAKRKK010000065.1 GCA_934358235.1 uncultured Lachnospira sp. | reverse complement strand
AGTAAGGCAACTAAGGCCAATAGATGATGCTATGTTTAAGAAGTTAGCAGAATCGAAGGCGGTATGCCAGGAGATACTAAGGGTAATACTGGAGGATAGCAGGCTTGTTGTCAAAGAGGTTATATCAGAAGACAGTATTGCTAACATATTTGGAAGAGCGGTAAGACTTGATGCATTATGTACATTAGGAAATGGAACGCTGTGTAACATAGAAATACAGAAAGAGAATGTCAATGATGATGTAAGACGTGTAAGGTATAATGCATCAAGCATAGTATCAAGATTTTCTGAAAAAGGTCAGAAATTTTCAGAGATACCAGATGTTGTAATTGTGTATATTTCGGAGTATGATGTATTTAGGTCGGAAAGAACAATCTATCATATTAATTCGATTATAATGGAAACTAATACAGTAGTTGATGATGGTTTAAGACGTATATTTGTTAACACACAGTATGCAGATACCGATAATACAGATGTTGGAGAACTTATGAAATGCTTCCTGCAAAAGGAGATTAATAGTGATAAGTTTCCAGAATTATCAGAAAGACTAACATTCTTTAAGAATGCTGGGAAGGGAGTTGATTCTATGTGCGATATAATAAAAGATTATGCAAAGGAATATGCAAAGGAATATGCAGATGAAAGAGAGGCAGAGATGCTTATAAAACATGTTGACGCATTGGTGGAAACAACAGGAAGCATCAATAAGGCCTGTGAACTGCTAAAGATAACACGTAAGCAGTATGATGATGCCAAAGAACTATTAGAAAAAAGTCTTACAGTATAAAAGAGAATAATTATATAAGAATTTAAAAAAGATAGCTTTTATGTCAGAAATAAGATATAGAAGCTGTCTTTTTTAATTCCTACAGATTGAATATAGCGATTATATAAAGGCGTTAGCCGTGTGTAATAAATAAAATATATAATTTACGATATTATGAAAATTTGTGAAAACGAATTTGTGAAAACTTCACGTTTTAAAGTGACTTTTGTTTTATAACATGTTATATTTATGTTAGATATTTCTTGAAGTTTAGATAAGCAGTAATATTATGATAGACAAACCAGAATATTATTGTAATATACTGTAACTATAAATAGGTGGGATACATTATGGATGAGTATTTAGAATCAGAGGATAGAATTCTTAGAATGCTTCTTTCACAATATGTAGGAATATATCAGCTTAATATGAAGGACAAGAAGGTATTATGCCTGCAGGATGGGGAAAGAGCATTAGATATAAGTAAAACAGTTGGATTAGATGTATGGATGCAAAGGCTTGTAGATAGCTGTCATTGTGAGGATAGGGATAAGCTTCTTGACCTTGTTTCAGATAATGCACTTGAGAAATTTGCAGATGGTCAGGAGGAAAGACAACGAAAAGATGTGCGTATTATTCATAATGGACAGTATAAGTGGATACATATAACCCTTATGCATAATACTAAGAATATTGAAGAACGTAAATATATAATTGTAACCCTCAGGGATGTCACTCACAGATATAAGTATAACAGTATTATCAGGGAGAAGAATGCCCAGCTACAGAAGCTGCTTCAGACAACAGAGCAGTATAAAGATGCACTTATGACAGAGGCGATAGTGCTATATCAGGTTAATTTTTCAAAGGATACAATAGAGAATGATATTGTTCAGAGAAAGAAGAATGAGATTATAAAGGTACTAGATACAGTTGATATAAGTACACCCTGCTCATATGATGAATATTGTAGAAGATGGAGTAACAGAGTGTCAGATGATACGATGGATAATTACAGAAGGTTAAGTACATCTGCTAAGATGATAGATGAATATAACAAGGGAACTACACTTCTTACAATAGATTACAGGACTATTGATACACAGAATGAGGAAATGTGGATAAATAAGACTGTATATCTTACCAAGGATAATGCTACAGGAGATATAATAGGCATTGTAAGCCTGAGGAATGCTAATGAGAGATATCGTCAGGAGTTTCTAAGAGAATCACTTGCAAAGCAGGCTGCACAGGATCTTCTTACAGGATTGTATAACCATGTTACTGGTGAGCTTCTTATAAGGAGCCGGATGGATAGCGAAGCAAGTATGGCTTCTGCATTTATTATCTTTGATATAGATAGGTTTAAACAGGTTAATGATACATATGGACATTATTTTGGAGATTGTGTACTTCAGAGTGTTGCAGCAAATCTGAAGGAATGCATAAGAGAAGATTGTGATATAGCCATAAGATATGGTGGAGATGAGTTTGTAGCATATGTACAATACAAGAGTGAAGATAATATAATAGATATTGTAGATAGAATATTCAAGAATGTTTCCTGCAAATATGAGGAATATCAGGTAAGCATAAGCATGGGTGTGAGTCTTTCTACTGATGGAAACACTAATTATTATGATATGTATAAGAATGCAGATAAAGCATTATATGAAGCTAAGAGAGGTGGAAGAGGACAGTATCGTTTTTACAGGGAGTGCAGCAGTTAACCCAAAAGATTGTGGTTAAAGGCATAGAAATAGCAGCATTCCCTGTTATTTTTTGTTCATAGATAGGTCATTTTATTGTACATTAATTTTTAGCATTTTTTAGTGGATTTTTAGTATGTTTTTCTGCAACCTATAATATCATCTGTATATCTCAACAAGCAGTTGGGCTGTTTTAGCAATATCCTCGTGGGTTATACCTGAATAATTAACTATGGCTATATGCTCATAGTTCGTTTTATTATACGAGTTGTGGATTATATAATCAGAGAGGAAGGATATTCTAAGCCCCTTGTTATACGCTCTTTTTTTAAGTTCTTCATCACTATCAGAGGTGTCATATTTTAATAGAAAGTGCAATCCGGAGTCCTCTTCATATATGTGAAGCTTATCTTTGATTGGACTGTTGATAAGTCTGGATATAAGCTCGTTACGAATATCACGATAGTGATTTCTCATACGGTTTATATGCTTGTCAAGGTAGCCCTCCTCAATAAAGTGTGCAAGTGTATACTGTTCAAAGTTAGATACCGTACAGGAGTAAAAGCCAAGTGAACTCTTAAAACGCTCAAGTAAAGGCAAAGGCAGCACCATATAGCTTATTCTTATTGTTGAAGCAAGACTTTTTGTAAATGTGTTAAAATATATAACCTTGTCAGTTGCGTCAATAGAAAAAAGGGATGGTATAGGTTTACCCTGTAAACGGAATTCACTATCATAATCATCTTCAATTATATATCTGTCGGCTGACTGGTTGGCCCATTGTAATAATCCATATCTTCTGCTTATAGAGGTTACGATACCGGTAGGAAAGTGATGTGAGGGAGATATCTGGATAATCTGGGAGTTATTTAGGGCAGCACAGTCTGGTATTACCCCCTCCTCATCCATATCCAGATAATTCACGTTAACACCGAGAGATTTATATATATTAATAATCTTTCTGGAACTGGGATTTTCAAGACCATAAGAAAGATTACGGCCTAGAAGCTGGACAATAAGCCCATACAGATATTCAGTACCAGCACCTATTATTATCTGCTGCGGACTAACAGTTATTCCGCGGAATTCATACAGATGATGTGATATAGCTTGTCTTAACTGCATAACACCGCCGGTTGGGGGTACATTCAGAGTAGCATCGCCTTCATAAGTAAGAACCTGCCGCATAAGCTTGGCCCATATAGAAAAGGGAAAGTTGTCGTGTGGTGTATGACCTGAAACAAGATTGATACAGTCAGGGTTTTCCCTGTAATCAGCCTCCTTGCAATAAATGTCCTGGGTAATAGTACTATTGTTAGTATTATCCAGGGCGTTTATTATATGGGGAGTACTTTTATATATACCATTATTGATATTATTATTGATATCAGATACATAGAAGCCCTTTTTAGGGAGCGAATATATGTATCCCTCAGCAAGTAGCTGACCATATGCATTCTCAACGGTAACAACACTGATTCCGTGATTTCGTGCAAAGTCTCTTTTAGATGGAAGCTTTGTATCAGGTGATAGTTTTCCTGACAAAATATCATTCTTAATACAGGTATAAAGATATTCATATAAACTACGGCCATTGCGGTTATCGAAAGAGTAAGTAAGCATAAGTAGTAATCTCCTTTTCAATAAATGCATTGTATACTATGTATTGGTGAAAATCAATATATTGAGGTTACTGCGCTGCCATAGAGTAAAGTTGTGTAATAAAGCTGTGAGATAAAGTGTTATAATAATAGACATAGATATTAAAATATTATATTATGTAGATATCTTTATTATATTATTTATTATTGGAGGTTCATATATTATGAGTAATTATGTAGTTTCCTGTTGCTCAACAGCGGATTTATCAGAAAAGCATTTTCTAGACAGAGATATTCATTATATATGTTTTCATTATGAGCTTAATGGAGTTTCATATCTTGATGACCTAGGTAAGTCAATGAATTTTGATGATTTCTATAAGGCAATGTCAGAGGGCGCTGATACAAAGACGTCACAGATAAATGTGGAAGAATATGAAAAGTATTTTGAGGAATTCCTAAAGCAGGGAAAGGATTTAATACATGTAACGCTTTCATCAGGTATATCGGGAACTATTAATTCGGCACTTATTGCAGCACAGAATCTTAAGGAAAAGTATCCAGACAGAAAGCTGTATGTTATAGATTCTCTTGCCGCATCTTCAGGTTATGGACTTCTTATGGATAAGGTTGCAGATTTAAGAGATGCAGGAATGGGAATAGATGAATTAAAGGAATGGATAGAGGATAATAAGCTGAGGGTTAATCACTGGTTTTTTACAACGGATCTTACATTTTTTATTAAGGGAGGAAGAGTATCAAAGGTATCAGGCTTTGTAGGAAATCTTCTTAACATATGTCCGCTTCTTAATGTGGATTATCAGGGAAAGCTTATTCCAAGAGAAAAGATTCGTACTAAGAAAAAGGTTATAGCACAGACGGTTGATAAGATGATACTTAATGCAGATGACGGACTCGATTATTCCGATAAATGCTATATATCTATGTCGGCGTGCAGACAGGACGCTGAGGCTGTTGCAAAGCTTGTAGAAGAACATTTTCCAAAGCTTAACGGGAAAGTTCTCATTAATAATATAGGAACAACAATTGGCAGTCATACAGGACCGGGTACAGTTGCGTTGTTCTTCTGGGGTAACAAAAGAATAGATTGATATAATGGAATTAGAATAAGGAAAATATATTATGAAAAAACTAGGTTTTGGAGCTATGAGGCTTCCTCTTACAGATTCACAGGATAAAAGCTCTATAGATATAGAAGAGCTAAAAAGAATGGTGGATACATATATGTCAGCAGGTTTTACCTATTTCGATACAGCATTTCCTTATCATGAGCAGCAATCTGAGAATGCGTTAAGGAAAGCTCTTGTTGACAGATATGACCGCGATAGCTATATTCTTGCAGATAAGATGCCAACAGTTCTTGTAAAGTCAGGCGATGAATACCCAATGTATTTTAATAAACAGCTTGAAAAGACAGGTGTTTCATATTTTGATTATTATCTTATGCATAATATGGGAAGAGACAGATACTTTAATACCGACAATTGGGGTGGCTTTGAGTTTGCTAAGCGGATGAAGGATGAAGGTAAGATTAAGAATTTCGGCTTTTCATTTCATGATGATGCGGATATGCTGGATCAGATATTAACAGAACATCCGGAGGTTGACTTTGTGCAGCTCCAGATTAACTATCTGGATTGGGATAATAAGATTATACAGTCACGAAAGTGTTATGAAACTGCACGAAAGCATAATAAACCCATTGCGGTTATGGAACCGGTTAAGGGTGGAACACTGGCACAGCTTCCAGAAGAGGCTGGCAGACTTTTTAAAGAATATGCTCCTGATGTGTCAGCGGCCTCTTATGCACTAAGATTCGCAGCACAACTGCCGGGAGTTTTTGTCGTATTAAGCGGAATGAGCAATATAGCACAGGTGAAGGATAATATAAGTATTATGGAGAATCCAAAGCCGCTTAATGATAAAGAACATCAGCTTATAGAACAGGTTATTGATATACTTAATAAGAGAATAACTATTCAATGTACCTCGTGTGGATATTGTATGGAGGTATGTCCAAAGAATATAAATATCCCGGGACTTTTTGGATTATATAACAACTATTGTATTAACAACAACTTTTCTAATATGTATCATAAAAGACTTGTTATGGGAAGAGGCAGTGCATCAGACTGTATCAAATGCCACAGGTGTGAGAAGAATTGTCCACAGCATATAAGCATACCAGATATGCTTGAGCTTGTAGCAGCCCATGAGGGTAAATAATTATAAAGGTTAGTTGTAAGAGTTAATTACGAAGAATTAATTTACAAGGCTGATTCATAGAGAATGAATTCACTAAACGAATTCACCAGTTGAATGTTTTGTAAGATTATATAAAGTATGCTATAATATATCGAATAACATACTGGTAGAAGTAATAGTACGTCCAGATGAATAAAGAAAATATTATTGTACAGGAACGTGTGCAGAAATGAGGATTGATATGAGTATGAATATTGTATGTTTAGATCTTGAAGGTGTATTGGTGCCAGAAATATGGATAGCATTTGCAGAAGCAAGTGGCATTCCAGAGCTTAAGAGAACAACAAGGGATGAACCTGATTATGATAAGCTTATGAATTGGAGACTTGGCATATTAAAGGAGCACGGACTCGGACTTAAAGAGATTCAGGATACTATTGCCAAGATAGATCCACTTCCAGGAGCTAAGGAATTCCTTGATAAGTTAAGAGAAACTACACAGGTTATTATTATCAGCGATACATTTACACAGTTTGCAGCACCTCTTATGAAGAAGTTAGGATGGCCTACAATATTCTGTAATACACTTGAGGTTGATAAGGATGGAACAATAACAGGATTTAAGATGCGTTGCGAACAGTCTAAGCTTTCAACAGTTAAGGCACTTCAGTCAGTAGGCTTTGAAACAATAGCAAGTGGTGACAGCCATAATGATCTTGGAATGATACAGGCAAGTAAAGCCGGCTTCTTATTCAGAAGTACAGAACAGATTAAGAAGGATTATCCACAGCTTCAGGCATTTGAAGAATATGATGAGCTTTATGCTGCTATAAAGAAAGCATTATAATATATAGTGAGGCATACGATGTTTAAATTAAGTAAAAAGGAAAATGGTCTTAATATTATAATT
Source organism: uncultured Lachnospira sp. (assembly GCA_934358235.1). Lineage (GTDB taxonomy): Bacteria > Bacillota > Clostridia > Lachnospirales > Lachnospiraceae > Lachnospira. The sequence goes on along the minus strand of CAKRKK010000065.1, from coordinate 4,210 downwards.
GTAGGGTGTGGAAAGGTTGGTTCAACACTTGTTGAACAGCTTAGCAAGGAAGGACATGATATAACAGTTATAGATAAAAAGCCTGAGCGTATCCAGGATATTACCAACATGTATGATGTAATGGGTATAGTAGGTAATGGAGCAAGTTATTCGACACAGATGGAAGCTGGGATTGAAGAAGCTGACCTCATAATAGCAGTTACTGATTCAGATGAGCTTAATCTATTATGCTGTACAGTTGCAAAAAGAGTTGGTAACTGCGCAGCCATTGCCAGAGTAAGGACACCTGATTATAGTGAGGAAACTGGGTATTTAAGAGAGAAGCTCGGACTTGCACTTATTATTAATCCGGAGCTTGAGGCTGCCAGGGAGGTAGCACGTATATTGTATCTTCCAACTGCCCTTGAGGTGAATTCATTTGCACATGGTCAGGCAGAGCTTGTTAAGTTTAAGGTACCTGCGGATAATATTCTTAATGGATTGAGTATAGCTTATTTAGGAAAAAACATCACTAATGATATACTGATATGCGCGATAGAGCGTGGAGGAGAAGTATATATCCCTAATGGTGATTTTGTGATAAATGAAGGAGATATCATATCATTTGTATCAGAACGCCACATAGCAAGAAATTTCCTTAAAACAATAGGCTTTGCAACTAACCAGGTAAAGAATACTATGATAATAGGTGGAAGCAAAGCTGCATATTATCTTGCAAAGGAACTTATCAATATGGGTATATCTGTTAAGATAATAGAAAGAGATAAGGAGAATTGTGAGAGACTTAGTGTCAAGCTGCCAAAGGCAATAGTTATTAACGGTGATGGTACAGATCCTGATATTCTTAAGGAAGAAGGAATAGAAACAGTTCAGTCATTTATTCCACTTACAGGTATTGATGAAGAGAATATAATGCTTACTCTTCATGCAAAGCAGGTTTCTAATGCAAAGGTTGTAACAAAGATTAACAGAGTTAATTATAAACAGGTTATTAATAATCTGGATCTTGGAAGTCTTGTGTATCCTAAGTATATTACATCAGAAGCTATAATAGCGTATGTACGTGCAAAGAAGAATTCTATGGGAAGTAACATAGAGACACTTTATCATATGTTTGACTCAAGAGTTGAAGCGATTGAATTCATAGTAGAAGCGAATTCAAAGGTTTCGGGCATACCTATAAAGGACCTTAAGCTTAATAAGGATGTGCTTATATCATTTATCAACCATAATGGACATATTATTATTCCAACTGGTAATGATGAGATAGAAGATGGTGATACAGTTATGATAGTCACTAAGAATACAGGATATACGGACATTAACGATATTGTCAGGTGAGGAAGGTTATGAACAGGTCAATAGTAGTATATGTGTTAGGTTATATATTAAAAACTGAGGGCGTGCTTATGTCTCTTCCATGCCTTATAGCACTTATATATCAGGAGCAAGAAGGATGGGCATACTTTATAGTTGGTATTATAAGTATATTAGCAGGACAGCTTCTTACTAAGAAAAAGCCAAGAGATTATGTTATATATCTGAAGGAAGGCTGTGTAGCGACATCGTTAAGCTGGATTCTGATGGGAGTAGTAGGTGCATTGCCATTTATGATAACAGGAGAGATTCCGTCATTTATAGATGCACTGTTTGAGATGGTATCAGGCTTTACAACAACAGGAGCAAGCATACTGAGTGATGTGGAGGCTGTATCGCATTGCAGTACAACGTGGAGATGCTTTTCACATTGGATAGGCGGCATGGGGGTGCTTGTATTCATAATAGCAATTGTACCCTTAAGTGGTGGTTCTAATATTAATCTTATGAGAGCAGAAAGCCCGGGACCATCAGTTGGAAAGCTGGTTCCTAAGGTAAGGCATACAGCGAGAATCCTTTATATTATATATCTTGGACTTTCACTTATTGAATTTATTCTGCTTGTTACTGCAAAGATGCCAGTATTTGATGCTATGAATACAACCTTTGGTACGGCAGGTACCGGTGGCTTTGGTATTAAGAATTCAAGTATTGGTGGATATTCAGTAACTATACAATGGATTGTCACAGTATTTATGATAATGTTTGGCGTTAATTTCAACGCATATTATCTTATGCTGTTTGGAAGTATAAAGAAGGCATTATCGATGGAGGAGGTAAGAGCATATTTTGGTATTATATTAGCAGCTATTACTATAATAACTATTAATATATATTCAATGAGTTCAGGTCTATGGGATGCCATTACGAAGTCATCATTCCAGGTGGGCTCTATTATAACAACAACAGGCTTTTCAACTACTGATTTTAATATGTGGCCTCAGACCCCAAAGACAATACTGGTTCTTCTTATGTTTGTGGGAGCATGTGCCGGAAGTACAGGTGGCGGCATAAAGGTTTCAAGATTCGTCATACTTATAAAAACTATGGTAAAAGAGCTTAATTCATATATTCATCCTAGAAGTGTAAGAAAGATAAAGGTTGAAGGTAAGCCAGTTGAACACGAGGTTATACGTTCAGTTAATGTGTATCTTATAACCTATGTACTTATATTTGTGGCTTCAGTATTTCTTGTATCATTTGAGGGAAAGGATTTAACAACGAACTTTACCGCAGTAGCAGCTACGTTTAACAACATAGGACCGGGACTTGAGCTTGTAGGACCTACGCAGAATTTTGCACATTTTAATGTGCTTAGTAAGCTTGTTATGATATTTGATATGCTGGCTGGAAGACTTGAGCTGTTCCCACTTCTTTTATTATTCCATCCGGTTGTTATAAAAGAAATGTTTGAGGATAAGAGAAGATACAGACAGTTAAGAAAATAGGATAAAAGCTGATTGCTAAATATGGAGAAGAAAAATGAGATTGGTTATACAAAGGGTTAATTCGGCAAGTGTTACTGTTGATGATAAGGTTATAGGAAGCATAGGCAGAGGCTATCTTATTCTTTTTGGTGCAGGTGAAGGTGATACCAGACAGATGCTTGTGCCATTTGCAGATAAGCTTGCAAAGTTGAGAATATTTGCAGATGAGAATGATAAAACAAATCTGTCAATTAATGATGTGAATGGAGAAATACTTGTAGTAAGCCAGTTTACATTATATGCGGATTGCAGAAAAGGTAACAGACCAAGCTTTGTGCATGCATGTGAACCAGTACTTGCAAAGGAGCTGTATGAGGAGTTTGTTGAATTGTGCCGACAGCGTGTTTCAAAGGTTGAAACAGGCGAGTTTGGTGCATATATGAAGGTTGCACTTGAAAATGACGGACCATTTACGATAGTACTTGACAGCAGAGATTTTGAAAAAAATATCAGGTAGGTACTTGATTATAGAATTATATAGGTGTATAGTAAATGCAGTTGACAGGTAGTTATATCATTTTATGAAAGCTACTAGTTGATTGAACAACAGAATATTAACTTCAGGGCAGGGTTTGATTCCCTACCGGCGGTACAGCCCGCGAGCGTTATGCATGAACTGGTGAGATTCCAGTGCCGACAGTATAGTCTGGATGAAAGAAGTTGTATGATACAGTTTAACGAGCTATATTATTTGTTATAATTATTGTGATTATATATTTAATATATGTTGGTTGATTGTTATAATTATCGGTTATGATTATTGAGTATAATTAGTGATTATGATTATGTCCTGGGAATAAAAGCTTCCCAGGATTTTTTTTATGTATTTATAAGGATAATAAGCTGCTTTGAAGATGTAGATGTGTATAAGAGAGTAAATATTAACAGGTTGATAAGAGGAAAAATATGTATAAGGATGATGAAAGATATATGAAGCAGGCTATCAGTCTCGCAAAAAAGGGGCTTGGCTGGACGAATCCGAATCCTATGGTTGGAGCTGTTATAGTAAAGAATGGAAAAGTGATAGGAGAAGGTTATCATAGAAAATATGGAGAGCTTCATGCAGAAAGAGATGCATTAAGAAATTGTACCGAGAGTGCGGTTGGTGCGACTATATATGTTACCTTAGAGCCTTGCTGCCATCAGGGAAAGCAGCCACCATGTACGGAGGCAATAATACAGGCAGGAATTACAAGAGTAGTAATAGGTTCACTTGATCCGAATCCTCTTGTAAGTGGTAAAGGTGTGGAAATACTAAGAAAGCATAATATTCAGGTTGATGACAGGCTTGTATGTAACGAAGAATGTATTGCTATGAATTATGTATTCTTTCATTATATCAGGAA
>CAKRKK010000064.1 GCA_934358235.1 uncultured Lachnospira sp. | reverse complement strand
CCATATGAACCTATACCTCCAATTTCATTATCACCAATAAGGTTAATCTTGAAATCATCACCCATCATATTAGTTGCTATTCCTGCAGTCTTATTTTTGTAATTATTTAATGTAAGTGTATTGGATTCTCTGTCATAAGACATTCCAGCTATGGAATTAGTTTCTTTTGAAGAAAATATAGTGGTACTAGTTTCACCAGTTCTCACATTAATATAAGCATAAGCCCAGTCGCCAGTATCACATGGTCCATTAGCGGCTTTTACCTGTGGTGCAGCACATAAAACTGCTGAGGATACAGCAAGTATAACTGCTCCTGCGAATGCGGCAATTTTCTTGCTATGCCATTTTTTGTTTTTTACCATACATCTTTTCCTCCTGTTTCTTAATCATAATTGTCGGGAATCAAGTGACTCCTGTAATAATTCTTATACATACATATAAGCTGTTATTAATATATATAACATTATGAATAAAGTATATAAGGGAAGTCCGCCAATATACAAAAATAGCGTGGCGGAAGTCCGCCACGCCGCTTTATGCCCCAATCAGGACAGGTAAACAGATTGATTTATTAAACAGTTTTATTAAAAATATTAACAAGTCCCACGCGTGATTTCACACCGGTTTTTTCATAAATAGCTGAAATATATCGTTCAAGTGTCCGTCTTGATACGTGCATATGCTCTGAGATAGTCTGTATATTATCCTCGGTTGTAACAAGATAGTTAAACACTTCTTCTTCTCTTTCGGTAAAGGAGTACTGCTTAGTTAATTTATGTAGCTGGTCCTGTTCGTTTGTGACCGCATCTGTAGATTTAGTAAACTGCTGTATAAAATGATATTTTTCAAAGGTATATATTACTGACATAATACTTACCAAAACAAATAAAACAAGTATAAGAATAATCTTTAACAGATTATTATCAGAGGAAAGCAGTTGTAAAACAAAGCCGGCAATAACGGCTGCAGTAAGGTTGTTAACAGCACGCCCCATTCCAGCCCAAAGCTCAGGTATTCTTACATACAAGGAAAGCTCCATGAATTCTGATGTAAAGAAAACAGCAAAAAATCCAGCAGACAGATAGAAAACTATAAGCACAGCAACGAAGGGCTTGGAAAATTCAAGCAGCACAATACACAAGGTAGAAAGAATCATTATGCAGTACATTATGATTCCGGAATATTTTCTATCATTAATGTCAAATATAAAGCCGGCAGCAAGTCCGCTGAAGGCAAGCAGAATTCTGGCACCCTGTCCGATATCGGCGATACCTTCTGAATGTATGAGGGTTACTGCACTATCGAGAGTGCTGAATAAACAAGCCATAAGTATCACAAGAGCTATAATACTAATTAATAACAAAAAGTCCTGCTTATTATCTATATTATTATCTGTATTTTGTTTATTTATATTGTCAGTAGTATGTTTGCTGGTGTTATACCAGCTTAGAATACGTTCCCGTTCTATCAGTAAGCTAAAAAGCATCAGCATAGCTGCAGACAATATAACAAGCTGTATGGTCTTTATATGAATGGCATTATGGTTGATAAACTGAAGCAGAATGCCTAAAAAATAAGAAATTCCGGCTGTTTTTGCCAAATGTCTGTTTCCAATCATACATGCAGATACATAATATACATTACTTCCAACAAGACCAAGAAGTATAAAAAGAATAATTCCCCCGCTGAATATATATTCAAAGGATCTGCCACAGCTAGTACTGATTGTTAAAAAAACAGACAGCAGGCAGGTAAAAATCATTAAAAAGTTTTGCAGTCCTTTGCTTAAGAAGTGTTTAAACAGAGGATATAATAAAAAACCGGCTGTACTGACACCAAGTACATAATTCTGGGAAAGAGTGGCTTTCTGCTCTGATACAAGAAGAGAAAGCCTGCTTACAAACATATATTCAACACTTAAGAAAATGAATGTGAACAAGCCCATTAAAATAATGGCATATATATGTGGAAGGCTGGCTGTTGTTTTGATACCGCCAGCTTTTATAGTGTCCTTCTGAGGTGAATTCATATAATAATACTCCTTATATATGATAAAAATGTGTGGATTTCAAAGCAGCGAACGAATCCATAGCTGTTATAAAATTATATATTTGAAAAGAAGTTAAGTCAATGCTGCTTATCGTTTGCTGGAATTGTGGGAAAATAACAGGAATATTTTTAAATATTCAATCAAAGATTCAATTAAAGATATTCATTTTAGATAATTTATTTACTTTTTAAATGGTGAGTGATAAAATGTTTTATATATAAAAGGAGGGGACAGTATGAAATTTAAGAGATTACTATATATTTTTATGATTATGTGCAGCATATTTATGGCAGGCTGTGCAGTTAATGCAAGCCCCGATGATTATGCGGTGAATGAAGGATACGAAGTAAAGGGCAGCAGCTCTAAGAATAAAGGCAGTGGGGATACTGTTGGAGGAACGTCAGGTATAGCAAAGGATAAGATAAAGGTTGGTGTTATACACCTGTCAGATCCGGCAGAGGGCAGCGGTTATACATATACACACGATATAGGCATACAGGGAATGCAGCAGAATCTTGGACTTTCTGATTCACAGATTATAAGAAAGAATAATATCAGCGATACTGATGAGGCTGCGACAAGAAAAGCGATACAGGAATGTATTGATGCAGGCTGCAACATAATATTTACTACAAGCTGGGGATATATGCAGACTACGGCTGATATGGCCAAGGAATATCCGGATGTATATTTTTCTCATGGAACAGGCTATATGAGCAATGGTAAAAACTTTAATAATTATTTTGGAAGAATATATCAGGCAAGATATCTTAGCGGAATAGCTGCAGGGCTTAATACCAAAACTAACAAAATAGGTTATGTAGCTGCTATGGGCTTGGATAATTCAGAGGTTACAGGCGGAATAGATGCATTTGCACTAGGAATATATTCTGTTAATCCGGAGGCAGAAGTCTATGTAAAGGTAACTAATAGCTGGTATGACCCTAAGGGCGAAGAGGAGGCTGCACGTAAGCTGCTTGATATGAACTGTGATGTTATAGCGCAGCATTGCGATACGGTATATCCACAGACACTTGCGCAGGAGAAGGGTGTGTATAGCATAGGATATAATTCAGACATGAGCAAGGAAGCTCCGGAAGCGTGCTTATGCAGCGTTATATGGAACTGGAGTGCATATTATACATCAGCAGTCCAGAGTGTAATAGATGGTACATGGGATGGAAGCAACTACTATGGAGGAATGAATGAGAACCTTGTAAGCATTACTCCTATAGCAGATTTTGCGGCTGCTTCAACGCAGGAAAAGGTTAATATGGCAAAGCAGCAGATTCTTAGTGGAAAGAATGGTGTGTTTGATGGTGTTATAGAAACGAATACAGGAGCAGAAGTAGGAACGGCAGGAAAGACGCTTGAAGATTCTGTAATTACAGGTGGAATAAACTGGTACTTTAAGACAGTAAAGGTGATTGAGTGATTATAGCGTGCCGTTATGCTGCACAGAAATGGAGAAACGTATGAGCATTAAAAAGAAGATACTTGCGATGATTGTTGGACCTATATTAACGCTTGGAATTATATCAGTTATATTTACTCTTACCAGAGTGAAAAGTGCCATGGTTAATGAAATACAGGATGCACTTAAGGGAACAGCGGCTGCAACGCTGGCTGCATATGATCAGAATACAGGCGATTATATACAGGCAAGTAATGGTGACATATGGAAGGGCAGCTATAATGTGTCCAAGTCAGAAAGTCTGGTTGATGGAATTAAGCAGAATACAGGAATGGATGTTACATTTTTCTATGGAAGCCAGAGAGTTATGACCTCAGCAGTTGATAAGAATGGGGACAGGCTTCTTGGTTCACCAGCAGGTGATGTTGTCATTGATAAGGTTCTTAATAATGGACAGAATTATTTTAGTAAGAATGTATCGCTGGATGGTACTCTAAACTATGGATATTTTATGCCGGTTTATCAGAATGGAAGTGACAGCAGTATCGTTGGAATGGTATTTGTTGGAACAGATAAGGTACAGAAGGATGCGGTAATCAATAATCTTATGATTACAATAGGCACAGCGGTATTTGTCATAATGCTTATATGTGCAGCATTTGGAATTAAGATGTCCTCATCAATAACTAAGAGCATAAGAACAAGTATTGGAGTGGTTGAAAAGGTTTCAGCCGGTAATCTTGATGTCTGGGTTGATGAAAAGCTTTTAAAAAGAAGTGATGAAATAGGTGATTTATCAAGAGTAACAATTACGCTGCGTGATGCCACAAAGACTGTAATAAAGGATATTTCAGCAAATGCAAAGGCGCTTCTTCAGGCAGGAAATGTGCTTAAGGAGGTTGCAGACAGGACAAATGGAACGATGGACCAGGTAAGAACTGCTGTAACAATGATTGTTGATAATTCAAACGACCAGGCAAGAAATTCACAGAATACCTCTGAATATATGAAGACTATGGGAGAGGATATTACGGAAACCTCAAGGGAGGTTGATGTACTGGATGCCAATGCGTCATCTATGCAGCAGTCAAGTGAACAGGCCTCAGATACACTTGAAAAGCTGAGTGTAATTAACGGTGATGTTGAACGCATAATAAATGATGTTAAGGAACAGACTATCCGGACGAACAATTCAGTACAGAAGATACAGGAGGCTACTACATTTATCGCTTCAATAGCAGAGGAAACCAATCTTTTAAGCCTTAATGCATCTATTGAGGCTGCCAGGGCAGGAGAGAGTGGAAGAGGCTTTGCTGTGGTTGCAGAACAGATTAAGAAGCTGGCAGAGCAGTCCAATACATCAAGCCAGGAGATAGATGATACTGCAAGAGCACTTATGCAGGATTCTACAAAGGCGGTTGAGCTTATGAAGCAGATGCAGGATATAATAATGAACCAGAGCGAAAGCATGAAGGAAACACGTATGGTTGTAGGAAAGGTGCTTGATGAGATTGAAAGTTCAATGAAAAGTATCAGCAGTATTAAGGCTAGTACACAAAAGCTGGAGGTATCCCGTAACAATGTAGTATCAGCGGTTGATGAACTGTCAGAGATAGCTATGAATAATGTTGAGGGAACAAGAAAAACCCATCAGGAAACTGAGGAGGTTGCCGGTTCATTTACACAGGTATCAGAAAGTGCAGAACAGCTAAGAAAGATAGCTGGAATGCTGGCAGATAGTATAGATTATTTTAAGATATAGAGATAAGACAGCTATGCAGATAATTGAAAAATACAGTTTGCATTTTTATTGGCTGCGTAGTATCATTTAATGGAGTATTATTTTTTGGACAGAGCAATAAATATAGTTTATTGTTATTGCATATAAAATATTACTTATATTAGGTTTAATAGTTTAATGATAGATGGAGGCACATATGAAGTTCATAGCAATTGGCGAATTGATGTTAAGATTATCACCACCTAACTATGAGAAGATAGTTACAACTCACAATTTCATCGTTAATTATGGTGGAGCAGAGGCGAATGTAGCAGTTTCCTTAGCTAACCTTGGTGTTGACTCAACATTTTTTACTGTATTACCTAATACAGATCTTGGTAAGTCTTGTATTAACTACCTTAAGGCTAATGATGTACATACTAAGCATATTATTAAGGCTGACGGAAGAATGGGACTTTACTATCTTGAGGAGGGTGTTTCAGTAAGACCTTCACAGGTAATATATGATAGAGGAAGCTCAGCGTTTGCTGAATATGATTATAAGGATGTAGACTTTGAGAATATTTTAAAGGATTATGACTGGTTACACTTAAGCGGCATCACACCTGCACTTTCATATAACTGCCGCCGTCTTATAGATAAGGCTATTAAGGCAGCTAAGAAGCTTGGACTCACAGTAAGCTTTGATCCTAACTTCAGAAGTACATTATGGTCTTTTGAAACTGCAAGGGATGTACTCAGCAGATATCTTCCATATGTAGATGTACTTATTGGCATAGAGCCTATTCATGTATACAATGAAGATGGAACAGATGTTAAGGATGGTCTTACTATGGATCCTTCCTTTGAGGATATGGACAGAGTGTTTAAGGCTATTGATAAGCAGTATCATATGAAGGCTATTGCAAGAACAGTACGTTATGTACACTCAGGAAGTAATAACTCTCTTAAGGCCTTTTATTATGCTGATGGACAGACCTATGAGAGTAAGACTCTTAACTTTGAGATAGTGGACCGAGTTGGTGGTGGAGATGCGTTTTCTTCAGGTCTTATCTATGCACTTATGCAGAATGACTGGAAGCATGAGGATATTGTCAACTTTGCAGTTGCTTCTTCAGTAATGAAGCACGCTATACGTGGCGATACTAACATCACAAGCGTAGATCAGATAAAGAGACTTATGAATAACGCTTCATTTGATGTACAGAGATAATGAGAGTAAGTCGTTAGTCATATAGGAGAAAGGTCTAAGGAAAATCAGTACATATATAATGATTTTCCCTAGACCTTTTCATATGAGGCTGATAACAGAAAGATTATAGTTAATTTACCGGAGGATATATGAAAAAGATAAAAGAACTTATGCCTGAGGCATATGATTTTAATGGAAAGCTTTCATTAAAACAGGCGATACCGCTTGGACTGCAGCACGTTATGGCAATGTTTGTTGGAAATCTTACACCATTGCTTATTATTACGGGAGCCTGTGGTATTGGAGCAGGAAGTGAGTATGCATCTATTCAGGTTGCACTTTTACAGAATGCTATGATTATAGCTGGTATTGTAACACTTATACAGTTGTTTTCAATTGGACCTGTTGGAGGAAAGGTGCCTATTATTATGGGTACAAGCTCTGGATTCATCGGAGTGTTCAGCAGTGTAACAAAGGTTATGGGCGGCGGAATATTAGCCTATGGCGCAATTATGGGAGCATCCATTATAGGTGGTCTTTTTGAAACAGTACTTGGTGCATTTATTAAGCCTTTAAGAAGATTTTTCCCATCAGTTGTAACAGGAACGGTTGTGCTTTCTATTGGACTGTCACTCATTTCTGTTGGTATCAATTCATTCGGTGGTGGAAACGGAGCTAAGGACTTTGGCTCATTAGAGAATCTGTTTCTGGCATTTGTTGTGCTTATTGTTATATTATTCGTTAAGCATTGGACAAAGGGATATCTTAGTTCATCATCTATATTGATTGGAATTATAGTTGGTTATATTGTAGCAGCTATTATGGGCTGTGTGCTTCCACATACAGCAGTTACTGCTGAGGGAGTTGAATATACTAAATCATGGGTACTTAACTGGAATAAGGTTGCAGAAGCTAAGTGGATTGCAATTCCTAAGTTTATGCCAGTTAAGCCGGTGTTTGACCTAAGAGCAATACTTCCTGTGCTTGTTATGTTTGTGGTAACAGCAGTAGAAACTGTTGGAGATATATCAGGTGTTATGGTCGGTGGAGTAGGAAGAGAAGCGACAGATAAAGAGCTTTCAGGCGGAGTTATGTGTGATGGTTTAGGTTCATCGCTTGCAGCACTTTTCGGTGTACTTCCTAATACCTCCTTCAGCCAGAATGTTGGTCTTGTTGCAATGACTAAGGTTGTTAACAGAATTGCACTTGCATCTGGTGCAGTATTCCTTATATTATGTGGTCTTATTCCTAAGCTGGGAGCCTTAATATCTATTATGCCACAGTCAGTACTTGGTGGTGCAGCAGTTATGATGTTCTCATCAATTATTGTTAGTGGAATACAGCTTATTACTAAGGAGCCGCTTGATGCGAGAAGACTTTCTATTGTATCTGTTGCACTGGGTGTAGGCTATGGTATGGGTGTAAGCCCTGCAATTCTTGCACATACACCACAGGCAGTACAGCTTATGTTTGGTGAGTCAGGTATTGTTCCAGCAGCATTTGTAGCAATCTTACTGAACATAATTCTTCCTAAGAATAAAGTAGAAGAAGCAGAAGCATCTAATGAGACAACAGCTTCTGATACTGTAAAAGCTGAGTAAGGTCATCAGGAGTATCAATATCATATAATTCATATTCATCCTGTGCAGGAGCTAAAACAACCTGCGCAGGATATTTTTTTGCAATAAAACCGCCACCCTTGCCTTGTGGAAGTCTAAGAAGCTCATGGTAATAGCACTCAGGAAATATTACCGGCGCACCAGCGTTTTCATTGAAGGCGAGCCTGCATATGGTATTGTGCTGGCTGTTATCAGAATTATAGTATACAAATAATAGGCACAGCAGTTGCAGGCTTGTCTTTGTGATAAGCGGCTGGTCTGATGGAAGAAATAACAGCCCTTTGGTGCAGTTGCCTTTCTGGCCGGGGGCTTCCTTTAGAATATGGGAAACACCAAGACGCACCATATCATTTCTGTAAGGCATATTGTGTTTCAGGCAATGTATGTGTTCACGTTCACATATATGAACCAGCTCCTCGTGACGGGTTACGGCAAGAGTTTTACCAAAGCTTACAAAGCGGCTTATATTTATCGCATTTTCAAAGAGAGTGTTGTTATTGAAGGAGGCTAAAAGCTTGTTAGTACCGAATCTTTTTGACATACCAGAGGCCATAATAATGCAGGAAATAGAGTCAAATATATTATCAATATCGATTAAAAGAACATCAGCTCTGCTTTTAATACTGTCAAGAAATTCTGTTGATTGTTTTCTGATGACAGCTAAAACGCGTGAGTTATCAAGAAGAGTCCTTATATGCTCCTGAAATACGCCACAGGAACTTTCCAGATAGCCAAGCTCGTCAATAACAAATAAACTGTCAGCAGAGGTCATAAGATGCTTTAGGATGGCAGGGCAGGCGCAGTTAATAAAGCCATCCTCTACAATGGTCATGTTGTTGCCTTTTTTAGGGGAAACAGGAGTGAGTGTACGTGGTCTGCCAATCACATATTCCTCTCCATTATCAACAAGATTGGATTTAATTACAACCTCAGGTGTATTGGTTCTGCGGCTTAACAGATAATTGAAAAAATCGGACATACATTCACCCTGATTTAATATGCTGTTTAACAGAAATGACTTGCCACTTCCACGGTCTCCCGTAATAAACAAGTGCTTTTTATTGGACATTTTAAAAAATGTAATTACAGCCAAAGCGTCTAAATAACAATTATCCATAGATTAAGTCACCTCATTTCAGTAAATGCTTTTACAACGTAGGCGTGTCTGGTATAAATAGACATATTATCTGCAGTAAAGGCCTATAATGCCACAACTACGCGGTGTGTTTTATGGTGGATATCGGTACATTCAATAACATTAATATTATCATATATAAGAGACAGCTTTTCGTTAATAATATCAAGGGAGTCAGTATGAGTATTAATGTTTGTAAGTATTGTTCCGGCTTTCATAAGAAATATATTATCGCAGTATTCCAAAGCAAGCTCAGGACTATGAATACACATAAGTGCGCATCTGCCATCAGATACAATGCTTCTTATGTGCTGCATAAGCAGATGACGGTTAGAAAAATCAAGTGCACTATCCGGTTCGTCAAGAAGCAGCAGAGGTGCAGCTTCTATTATGGTACGTGCCAGAATACATAACTGCTTCTGTCCCTCGCTTAAGGTTAAAAAGTCTGTTTCATATAAACCTTTAAGCCCAACCATATCAATAGCTTTATCCGCACGCCTAAGCATATCTTTGGTGTAGCCATCAAGCAGGTGCATATGTGGATTGAAGCCAAGCAGACATACATCTCTGACCGTCAGGCTTATGGTAAGATTATTTCGTTGGGGAATGTAGCTTATCAACTGTGCCCTTTTTCTAACAGAAAGACCCTCAAGTAAGTGTTCATTAAGCTGACATTGTCCGTTGTGCTTTATAAGTCCCATAATGGCTTTAATAAGAGAGGTTTTACCACAACCGTTATTGCCTATAACAGCATTAAGCTGTCCTGCCTTAAGGTTAAGGCTTACGTTATCAACTGCACAGTTGCTGCCGTAATATACGGATATTTCGGCTGCGGAAAATGTAGTATTGAATAAATCCGACATTACAATCCCTCCTTTTTATTAGCCCTGATGAGCAGAATTATAAGCAGCGGAGCACCCAGAAGGGAGGTAAATATACTGACTGGCAGTTCAGAGGTAGATACACTCCTTGCCAGTATATCGGCAAGTGTCAATAAAATAGCTCCTGTGAAGCCGCTTATTATATATGTGAATATGTCATTACGTTTGGTAAGCAGTCTGGCAATATGAGGGGCAATAAGACCGATAAAGCTTATAAGTCCTGTAACACATATTATTGATGATACGATAAGAGTAGCAAGCATTAATATAATAAAACGTACACTTGTCACATTTACACCTAGTGATACGGCTTCTTCCTCGCTTGTAGAAAGAATGAGAACCTGTCGGTATAACAAAGCTATTACAATAAAGCCGGTAAGTGTTGTGAAAAACGGAATAGCAAGGCTGTCCCTTGAAATACCATTAAGGCTGCCCATAATCCAGTATTCGATTGAAGCAAGCTGCTTTTCTGGATCTGCGGCAAGCTTTAGAAACATAAGTATAGTCTGTGCGACAGAATGAATAGCTATACCTGCAAGCACGATTGTATAACTGTTTCTGCCAGGGACAAGATAGGCTGTAAGCAGAGTGATTATGAGGGCTGTTACAGCTCCAATAAAGGCTGATACACAAATAACAGGGGCAGAAGCTGAAACTGCAACTATTGCAAGAGCTGCACCTGCACTTGCACCAGAGGAAACGCCAACGATATCGGGAGAAGCCAGAGGGTTTTTAAATATAAGCTGATATATAAAACCTGATATTGAAAGACCAAAACCGCCTATAACACCCATAAGGGCGCGGGGAAGCCTGAGCCTTTTAAAGACCATAATTGACATAGTATCACCAGACAGTAAGCCCTTTAATGTGAGTGGGTACTGTCCGGTAATGACAGACCATACAAGTACTGCCAGAAGAAGCAGTACCTGTATGACTGATAAAAGTATAATTTTGTTCCGGTAATTATCAATATGTTTGAACATAAATCATCCTTATTTAGCAGGTGTGAATCCATAAAAGCTTTCATAGAATTTAGTTACACATTCCTCATAGAAATCCTTAGTAACCTTTTCTGGATGAAGAACAGAGGCAATATATATACTTCCTAAGAAGCTTGCTGGTACAGGTGAATCCCAGGCTTCTATATCACCAGGAAGCTTTACAACCTTTTTGTTCTTAACAGCATTGCAGTCTGCAAGATTGGCATCATTTAAAACGTCATCTACTGAGTAGGTTGCATCAGCAGCTATTACGATGTAATCAGGGTTCCAGGCAAGTATCTGCTCGTAGGAAACATTAGCCCAGTAAGTATCTGTAAGCTCAGCGGCTGCATTCTTTCCACCAGCATTGTCAAGTAATGTGTTCTGATACATCTTGCTTCCGGCTGTTGAAAGAACAGAGCTGTTGCCTGCAAGATATACTAAAGGAGTGCT
>CAKRKK010000063.1 GCA_934358235.1 uncultured Lachnospira sp. | reverse complement strand
GGGAAAGTCCAGGAGCACATGATTTTGCATACTGGGATTATTGTATAGAACAGACAGTTAAGTATATATGTGGGGAGGAATCATTATGGCAGTAATGGATATAAATGTATTTTCAGTTATGTTAAGGCATGGCATGGATGTGACAGTTGTTCTTCCTGATGATATTGATGATGAAGAGCAGCTTAAATGTGTGTGGCTGTATCATGGAGGAAGCGGTGATAACACAGAATGGCTGTATCATACAGCACTTGTTGATACAGTTGAGAAAAGACATTTTGCAGCAGTTCTTCCTAATGTTGATGAGTCCTGCTTTGTTAATATGAATATAGGAAACAGATATGAAAGCTATGTTGCAAAGGAGCTTCCATCAATAATATGGAATATGTTTAAGTGTATATCTGACAAAAGAGAGGATAACTATGTGTCAGGATATTCAAATGGTGGATATGGCTGCCTTCATACAGTACTTAAGTACCCACAGATTTTTTCAAAGGTAGGAGCGTTTTCGGCAGGTGATAAGGCTGATTCAGCTTATGTAAATGATGGAAGTACAAAGGCTAAAGGAAGAATCAATCTTTTTGGAGATGGAGATATACATAATACAGATTATTGTCTTACATATCTTGCAGACAAGCTGATAACAGCTGATACAGATATTATACCAGACGTGTATCATGCATGCGGAGGCAGAGATCCATGGCTTGATATGAATCATATTGTGAGAGATTATTTCCTTGAACATAAGGATGTATATAAGAATTATGTCTATGATGAGATAGAGGAACTTGGGCATGAGTGGCGTTTCTGGGATATAGAGCTTAATAAGTTCCTTGACTATGCCGGTCTTAAGGAAGTAAGGCCAGCAAAGGTCTAGTAAACTTATTTTATGATGTGCGTAAGCGGTAAGTGAAAGAAGATGTAATATGATAAAGTATATAGTTAAAGATATAGAAGAGCCGGACTTTGGATGTGAAGGTCTTTTGGATGGACAGGTTATAACTGATAAAGTTATACTTGAGGCAAAGAACGGAGATGTTATTAGTATTGATGTAGCAGATGCGTATCTGTATGAGAAAGATATCAATGTTGGTGATAGTGTCTATATAGATAAATCAGCGGAAAATGTTATAACAAAGTGTTAATTACATTCAATAAAATTTAATTAGTATAAAATAGCCATAAATAGTAAAGTGAATATTATTTGGAAACGGAGGAGTATTATGGTTAAAGTGACACTTGGAAGCACAGGAATAACAGTTAACAAAAATGGTTTCGGAGCGCTTCCAATACAAAGAATAAGTCATGAAAGTTCGACAGATATATTAAGGAGAGCTTATGAAGCTGGCATAGATTTCTATGATACAGCAAGATTTTATACTGACAGCGAATGTAAGTTAGGTGAGGCGCTTTCTGATGTGAGGGAGCATATATACATAGCCACAAAGACTGCAGCAAAAAATGCTGATGAATTCTGGAATGACTTAAGTACAAGTCTTAATAATTTAAAGACAGATTATATTGATATATATCAGTTCCATAATCCGGCAGTTTGTCCAAAGCCAGGTGATGGCAGCGGATTGTATGAAGCTATGTGTGAGGCTAAGGAACAGGGCAGGATAAGACATATTGGAATAACTAACCACAGACTTAATGTTGCCAATGAAGCTATAGAGTCTGGGCTTTATGAAACATTACAGTTTCCTTTTAACTATCTTGCAACAGAAAAAGAGCATAAGCTTGTTGATGACTGCAGAAAGCATAATATGGGCTTTATAGCTATGAAAGCACTTTCTGGTGGACTTATAACTGATTCAAAGGTGGCATATGCATATCAGGCTGAATATAATAATGTGCTTCCAATATGGGGAATACAGAGAATGTCTGAGCTGGAGGAGTTTATAGGTTATATAGATAATCCACCAGTTATGGATGATACGATTAAAGCAGTCATAGAAAAAGACAAGAAGGAGCTGGCAGGTAATTTCTGCCGGGGCTGTGGTTATTGCATGCCTACGTGTCCGGCACATATTGAGATTAATAACTGTGCCAGGATGTCACTTCTTCTTAGAAGATCTCCATCTGAGCTTCAGCTTACCGAGGCTGTACAGGCAAAGATGAAGAAAATAGAAGATTGCATAGACTGCGGACAGTGTAAGGCACATTGTCCATATGGACTTGATACACCAAAGCTTCTTCGTGATAATTATAAGGATTATAAGGAAGTACTTGCAGGTAAACCATTGTAATAGCTGTAGACAGTTTTGCTTCATCTGTTTGTAAGGTATATGATTGCAGGAATCAGCACATAATACATATGCAGCAGGATGTATTTAAATACATCAGAGAGTAACAGAATTCACTTCTGATACTCATTTCAAAGTAAGCTGGTTAAGAAAAGAGGTATATGTATGTTGTTGACAGAAAAAGAAATGTCAGTATTAAAGGACCTTCAGACACAGGAAAAGACTTGCATTGACAAGTATGAGAAATATGCAGGCCTTGCAAAGGATGAGGAGTTAAAGCACCTTTTTGATGAGCTTAAGAAAAAGGAGCAGGAGCACTATAAGACAATAGGCGGGATGTTAAATGGCGATGTGCCATCCTGTGATTGTAATGATACGGCAGGAAGAAATTATCAGCCAGCAGGACATTATTCAAAGAGCGAAAACACAGAGGATAAGGCTTATGACTGTTTTCTTGCCACAGATTGTATAGGAACAGAAAAGCTGGTATCGGGTGAGTATAATACTAACGTATTTGCCTGTAGTGCGTCGGATATAAGAAAGGTGCTTGCTGATATTGAGATAGAAGAACAGAATCACGCTGAAATGCTTTATAAGTATAAGCAGGCAAATGGAATGCAGTAGGCAGCCAGCAGATGTAAAAGACAATCTGAATATCCGATGAAATATTCAGATAATTAATTGAATATTCAAAATATATAAAACGTTATGGATAATTATTGTTATTCCATAGCGTTTTATTTTTATTTTATAAATTTATACATTCTTTTGATATATTTTATTGACAGAAATAGCAAGGGTATGTATACTAAAATTAGTTTCCTAACGAACTAAATATGTGATATATGCAAAGGAAAGGATTATTATGGATGCATATGATCTGATAACATCTGGTGTACAGCTTAGAAAGCTGATAACAAAGTATGTAAAACCTATTATGGATGAATACGGATTAAAGCCGGTAGAGCTTGATATATTGGAATTTATAACAAGAGAGAACTTAACTACGGCAAAGGATATTATGTTAAGAAGACATATATCAAAGTCCCATATATCAAAGTCTTTAGAGCATCTGCTGGATAAAGGGCTTATAGGAATGACAGAGGATAAGAGGGATCATAGAATTATGCGTATTACTCTGACAGAGGATTCATATAAGGTTATAAGCAGGGTGAATGAGGCTTATGAACGGTGTAAGGATATTTTGCTGGAGGGGATATCAGAGGATGAGCTGCATATATTTAGAGAAGTTATTCATAGAATGAATAATAATGTTGATGGAGAACTTGAGTAACTCGTGGTGCTGATGCTTACAGACAGAAGCATTGGTGAATGGTTTGACAGGAAGGAAGATTTATGATGGAAAGGTGGAATCTAACAATGGAGAATATTAACGATTATGTTAAGAAACAGTCCGATATGTGCGTGGAGAATGACAGCATACCTAAGAGCTTATATGCAGATTATGGTGTTAAGAAGGGATTAAGAGATGAGAACGGACAGGGAGTTCTTACAGGACTTACTAATATTTCAAGTGTAAGGGCATTTGATATAGTTGATGGTGAAAAGATACCTTGTGATGGTGAGCTTCTTTACAGAGGCTATGATGTTACACAGCTTGTAAAGGGCGCAGGAGATAAGAGATTTATTTTTGAGGAGGCTGCATATCTTTTATTGTTTGGAGAACTTCCTGATGCTGCACAGCTTGAAGAATTCAGACATATAATATCTGATTGTATGGTGCTGCCTACCAACTTTACAAGGGATGTTATTATGAAAGCACCAAGTGCAGATATTATGAATTCTATGACAAGAAGTATTCTTACTCTTGCATCTTATGATCCTAAGAAGGATGACCTTAGCATAGAGAATGTGTTAAGACAGAGCATGCAGCTTATAAGCACATTTCCAATGCTCGCAGTATATGGATATCATGCCTATAACCATTATGAAAGAGATGAAAGCATGTATATTCACAGACCAGATAAGGAGCTTTCACTTGCGGAGAATTTTCTTAGAATGTTAAGACCAGATATGAAGTATACAGCACTTGAAACACATGTGCTCGATATAGCTCTTCTTTTACATATGGAGCATGGTGGTGGTAATAATTCATCATTTACGACAAGAGTTGTTACATCCTCAGGCTCAGATACTTATTCAGCCATAGCAGCCGCTATGTCTTCACTTAAGGGAAGAAAGCATGGTGGTGCCAACCTTATGGTTATGAATATGATGGATGATATAAGAGCACATATTAAGGATTACCATGATGAAGAAGAGATAGAACATTATCTTGATAAAATACTGAATAAAGAAGCCTTTGATAAGAAGGGACTTATATATGGTATGGGGCATGCAGTATATTCTTTGTCAGATCCAAGAGAAAGAGTATTTAAGGGCTTTGTTGAACAGTTAGCAGAGGCTAAGGGAAAGAGCGAGGATATGACCTTATATAATAATATAGAGAGAATAGCCCCTATGCTCATAGCTAAAGAAAGAAAAATATTCAAGGGTGTAAGTCCTAATGTAGACTTTTATAGTGGCTTTGTGTATGACATGCTTGATATTCCAAGAGAACTGTATACACCGTTGTTTGCCATAGCAAGAATAGTTGGCTGGAGTGCGCATAGAATAGAAGAGCTGGTTACTACAGATAAGATTATACGTCCGGCCTATAAGAGCCTTGTTACGAAAAGAGACTATGTAGACAGACTTCACAGAGATTAGAAGATAAGGAAGTGACAGGTATGGAAAGAGAAGAAAGAGTATTTCCGTCATCCAGCGGAATATGCAGTATACATACCATTATATGGTATCCAGACAGAACTAAGTATAGCCAGCCAACAGGGGTTATACAGATAGCACACGGTATGATAGATCATATCGAAAGATTTGAAGAAATGGCTGAATTCTTTGTAGATAAGGGCTTTGTCGTTGCCGGAAATGATCATCTAGGACATGGTGATTCTGTGAATAGCGAGGATGATTATGGATATTTTGCAAAGGGAAACCATGGGGCAGATTATCTTATCAAGGATATGCATAGACTCACACGTATTATGAAGAAAATGTATAAAGGTATTCCATACATTCTTATTGGACATAGCATGGGATCATATATGGCAAGAAAGTATGCGTGTGTATATGGTGATGAGTTAGATGGCGTTATATTCCTTGGAACAGGAAACCAGCCAAAGCCGGTTGTTAATGCAGGCTTAAAGCTGGCACACGTTACTAAGCTTGTACATGGTGACAGATATAGAAGCAGGCTTATTAATAAAATAATGTTTGGAACCTACAATAAGCGTATTAAGGATAACAGAACGGTTAATGACTGGCTGACAAAGGATACAGGAATAGTTGATAAGTATACAGAGGATCCTAAGTGTTCATATATGTTTACAGCTAACGGGTATATAGGTTTTCTTAATGTCATAAAGTTCGATATAAATAAGAAAAATATTGCGAGAACACCAGCAGAACTGCCCGTATTGTTTGCATCAGGTGAAGAGGATCCGGTAGGTGGTTATGGCAAGGCAGTTAAGAAGGTATTTAAGCTTTATACGAAATACGTTGATAATGTCGAGCTTCGGTTATATGAAGATGACAGACATGAGCTTCATAGTGAAACTAACAGACAGGAAGTGTTTGAAGATTTGTTGGAATGGATTGAAAATAATGTGTAAGTGGTTTTGAAAACTACTTGCTAAAGTACATAAGCTACATTTTGTAATATTGACACCACATAGTGTTGACAAATGGTTAACATAGGCGTACAATACTACAAAATTGTAGCTTTTCTTATATTTATACAGGGGCAGAATGCACAGAAAAGAGGATTGGTATGATAATGTCAGGAATGAAAAAGGATGCTTCTGATAAGGTGATATATTATAGCTCATACAAGGATGATGTTGTAAAAAGCAGTAATCAGGATTACAAGCTTAAATCAGATTATAAGTGGATTAATGACAACATATTTCACAGACTTTTATCCTGTGTTATATATGCCATAGCTATTGTAGCAGGACTGATTGGGTGCAAGCTTTTCTTTGGAATAAGCTACAAAAATAAAAAGGTACTTATGGAATGCAGGCATAAAGGCTACTTTATATATGCAAACCATACACAGCCTGTAGGCGACGTTGTCATACCTGCACTTGGCTGTATAGGAAAAAGAGTGTATGTAATTGTAAGTCAGGCTAATTATGGTATTCCGGTGATAGGTAAGCTGCTTCCTATGTTAGGTGCACTTCCGGTACCAGCCTCTATTAGTGAATATAAAAGCTTTGCTGCGGCTTACAAAAAGCGTATAGCCAATAAACATCCGGTGGTTATATACCCGGAGGCTCATGTATGGCCTTATTGCACCTATATAAGACCCTTTGAAAAAACCTCCTTCAGATTTCCTGCAGAGCTTAAAGCTCCTGTATATGTCATGACAACAACATATACAAGGCGCAGAATACTGGGTGTTGTGACAAAAAGACCGGGAATTAATGTGTATGTGGATGGACCTTATTATCCGGATGCTAAGCTTTCGGTAAAGGAGAATCAGCAGATGCTTTACGATAAGGTGTATGAAACTATGAGACTGCGCAGCAAAAACAGCGATTATGAATATATACATTATGAATTACGACAATAATATGGGAGATTAATAATCATATGAATATATTATTTTGTGGAGACAGGAATGTTCAGGATGGATTGCTGATAGCAGTCCTTTCTCTTCTAAAGAATACATCAAAGAATCTTGATATATATATTTTAACGCTGGATATGACTATGAACGATAAAGTCTATAGACCGGTTGATAAAGCATTTACAGAGTATCTTAATAATGAATTATCAGCCAGATATAAGGACAGGCTGCAGGTAAGGCTTATTGATACGACAGAGCTCTTTAAGAGTGAAACACCGGCAGCTAATCTTTCAACGAGATTTACGCCCTGCTGTATGCTAAGGCTGTTTGCAGATAAGCTGGATGAGCTGCCTGATAGAATACTTTATCTTGATACTGATGTTATATGCAGGAAAGACTTTAGTGATTTCTATTATCAGGATATGGATGGGGTTGAGCTTGCAGGTGTACTTGATTACTATGGAAGCTGGTTTTTTAGAAAAAATATTTTAAAAAGAGATTACCTTAACTCTGGTGTACTTCTTATGAATATGGCCGAGCTAAGAAAAACAGGACTTCTTAGTAAGTGCCGTCATATGTGTACAACAAAGAAGATGTTTATGCCTGACCAGTCAGCACTTAATAAGCTTTCAGTTTCAAAGTATATCTGCGAAAGAAAGTATAATGACCAGAGAAGACTTCATACAGATACGGTGTTCCAGCATTTTACAACTCACTTCAGATTCTTTCCATATATAAGAACAGAAACGGTCAAGCCGTGGCAGACAGAGGAGGTAACAACGGTGCTTCATATACCTAAGACAGAGTATGGTGAATTGTTTGCTGATTATTACGGTATTAAAGAAAGCATGTCTGACAGCAGATGAACTTAAAATATAGAAATAATTAGTAAAAAGGAGATTAATGATGTATAACAAGGATGAATTGATACCAATATTTTTTACAATAGATGATGGATACGCACCATATCTTCATGTTGCGCTTATTTCTCTTATAGAGAATGCATCAAAGGATAGAAGATATAAGATAATAGTTGTATATCAGGAGCTTAATGAAGAGAATAGAAATAACCTTTCTGAATTAGTAAAGGAGCATCCTAACTTTGAGATGGAATTCAGGTATATGAAGCAGAGTCTTGATATGATAACAGACAGGATTGAGAACAGGCTTCGTTCAGATTACTTTACAATGACTATATATTTCAGAATATTTATACCAGATATGTATCCGGAATATGATAAGGCAATATATATTGACAGCGATATAATAGTTCCCGGAGATATATCAGAGCTTTATGATACAGATATGCACAATAATCTTATTGGTGTTGTTACAGATGGTTCAGTCAATGATGTTCCAGAACTTCAAAGATATATGACTGAGTCACTTGGACTTAAGCTTGGTGATTACTTTAATTCCGGCATGCTTCTTATGAATATGAAGGAGTTAAGGAATGTAAAGCTTGCAGAGCATTTTCTTTATCTTCTTAATAAGTATCACTTTGACTGTGTTGCACCGGACCAGGATTATCTTAATTCTATGTGCTATGGAAAGATAGAGTATCTGGATTCCTGCTGGGATGCAATGCCAAACAGAAATAAGCCGGAGATAAAAGACCCTAAGATTATTCACTATAACCTTTTTGATAAGCCATGGTGTTATGATGATATACAGTATCAGGATTATTTCTGGAAATATGCCAGACAGTCAGTATATTATGATGAGATAAAGGCTTTTAAGGCTGCATATACAGATAAGCAGAAAGAGGAGGATCATGCGCATCTTCTGGACCTTTTTAAAAGAGCGGGAACTAATGCTGATACGGAGGTTACATTTAGAAAAGTGATGGAAAGTGGAGAAAAGATAAGATTATGATTCTGGGTGGCAGTAAAAATGAGGTTATAAAGAATATAAAGGTGGCAGCAGATACCGGGCGGTTCAATGACAAGGTGGAAATAGGAGATCCTGAATTAAGTATTACAGAACGTAAAAGATTACTTGGAAAATATGTAAAACGGCGTAACCAGCTTCCGTACCATTACCGTAACTGGCTGGCAAGGCGTATAGTCGATGTAGTGACATTCGGTGTTAATATTAACACCAAGGTTGTCGGCGCGGAAAAGATAAAGAATATAAAATCAGGTGCGATAATAACAAGTAATCATTTTAATCCGGTTGATACAACTATCGTGCGTTTCGGCATAAAGAAAGCCAGAAGATACAGAATGTTCATAATAAGCCAGGATACTAACTTTGCTATGAAGGGAATATTGGGATTTCTTATGAAATATGCAGATGAGATTCCGGTAAGCAAGGATAAGGATTATATGAACAGACATTTTTACAGGACACTTAATAATCTGCTGGTAAACAAGCACGAATATATTCTTATATACCCTGAACAGGAAATGTGGCTTAATTACCGCAAGCCAAGACCACCTAAGCGTGGAGCATACCTGTATGCTGCAAAGTTTAATGTGCCAGTTATTTCCTGCTTTGTTGAAATGATAGATACCAATAAGGATGATACTAAGGAATTTAAGAAGGTTAAATATGTGCTTCATATATTAGATCCTATATATCCTGATCCACAGAAGAATGAAAGGGATAACAGCTTTTATATGATGAAGAAGGATTATGAGCAGAAAAAGGAAGCGTATGAAAAGGCGTATGGCAGAACTTTAGAGTATGCATTTGAAGCTTCTGATATAGCAGGCTGGAAGAATGTAAATAAATAGAAAATATAAAATATAACAATAAAATATAACAATAAAATATATCAATATAAAAAATATAACAATATAAGGAATGTTATAATATGAAAACACATCAGATGGGGCAGTACAGGTACATACCTCAAGGATGTGTTTTTTTAATGCGTGTTTATCAATATGTATTTATCACTGATTCTATTCATAAGATGTTAATGAGAAAATATGTCTTATAAATATTATAAGAACCTCTTGAAAAATACCCATAGGGGGTATATAGTGTAAGAGAAGATAGTAATTACTGTTATTAAAGAAAAGCGAGGTGGACGTATGGCAGAAGAAAAGCTATGCTGCTGTGGGAAAAAGAAGGAACGTACAGCTTCAGAGAAAAAGCTGCTTTTAAACAGATTAAAAAGAATAGAAGGCCAGATAAGAGGGATATATGGTATGGTTGAAAGTGATGCTTACTGTATAGATATACTTAATCAGGCATTAGCAGCTAATGCAGCTCTTACAGCCTTTGATAAGGCACTATTATCGAATCATATAAAAACCTGTGTTGTGGAGGATATAAAGAATGGTGATGATGAGGTTGTAGATGAACTTGTTATGACCCTGCAGAAATTTATGAAGTAAGAGAAGCAGACAGCAAAAGGATAGCAGTTATAAAAAGAAAAGAGGTATAGACATGGGAACAGCGGTTATATTAGTAATACTCGTTATTGTTGTTATTCTTGCAGTAAAGAATGGAATTAAGCATGGAAGAGGAGAAGGCGGCTGCTGCGGAGGTGGCGGCTCTGTAAAGGAAGAAAAGAAGGTGCTTGAGGGTGAGATTATTGCTACCAAGCTTGTAAGTATAGAAGGCATGCATTGTGATAATTGCAAGAATAGTATTGAACATCAGATAAATAGAATAGATGGAGCTTCCTGCGAAGTTAATCTTAAAAAGAAACTTGCAACTATAAAGCTTGATAAACCGGTCGATGATGATACTATCAGAAGAGCGATAGAAAGACTTGACTTTAAGGTTATCGATATAAAGAATGTGTGATGCGTATTAAATAAAGGCTTTAAAGAAAAGCTGTAAAAGAAAGGATAAAGATGTGAAACAATACAAAGTAACAGGAATGACCTGCGCAGCGTGTCAGGCAAGAGTTGAAAAGGCGGTATCTAAGGTTGAAGGAGTTACCGGCTGTTCAGTGAGTCTGCTTACGAATTCAATGGGAGTGGAGGGAACTGCTTCTGATGAAGCTGTTATTAAAGCAGTAACTGATGCTGGATATGGAGCAGCCGCAAAGGATACAGGAAGTAAAGCATCGGCAGCAAATTCAGTAATATCAGGATTAGAGGATTCCCTAAGGGATACCACTACGCCGTTACTTGCTAAAAGACTTGTGGCATCCTTAGTGTTTCTGCTTATACTTATGTACATTAGTATGGGGCATATGATGTGGGGCTGGCCGCTGCCAGAAAGACTTGAGAATAACCATGTGGCTATGGGACTTATCCAGATGCTGCTAACAATAATAATTATGGTCATTAATCAGCATTTTTTTATAAGTGGTATAAAAGCACTTCGTGGTTCACCGAATATGGATACACTTGTAGCACTTGGTTCAGGAGCAGCATTTGTATATAGTACATATGCCCTGTTTGCCATGACGGATGCACAGGTGCGTATGGATATGGATCAGGTTATGCATTATATGCATGAATTCTACTTTGAATCAGCAGCCATGATTCTTACACTAATAACAATAGGAAAGCTGTTAGAAGCACACTCTAAGGGTAAAACAACAGATGCACTTAAGGGACTTATGTCGCTCACACCGAAAACGGCAAATGTCATCGTTGACGGCATTGAAA
>CAKRKK010000062.1 GCA_934358235.1 uncultured Lachnospira sp. | reverse complement strand
ATATTTAGTAATATGTTCTGATGGTTTACTATATGAAATAGCTACATATTTACTTAACGCAGATACATGGATTGTATATTCTGATCCCAATGTATCTATTTCAAAAAGTTTTTCACCATTTTTATTGTTAAATTTAATCTTCCCATCTTCAACAAATGCACATACTGACTGACCGGCTGGACGAATAGCAAATGTCTTTTCATAATATTTATCTGTACCATAAGCAAAACTACCATCATAATTAAGTACTGCCTGCATATCGTTTTCATCATATGACAGGATGCATTTATCATATGCGCTACCTGACGACATCGCTATTTTCTTAAACTTTCCATCTGAATTATCTAATTCTGTCAATGTACCATCGTTATCTATCTTGGCATAATACTTATCATCTTGCGTCTTAAGCATAACATTACCATTACCACTAGAAAATACATCGTAAGAATCCAGTCCAACCTGTTCAAATATTATCTGTTCCTTAGCACTTTCACTCTCTGCACCGGTAGCCTTCACTGAATGCATGCCTAAAGCTCCGAATACCGCAACTGCTGCCATTGCTGTTGCACCTATAAGCCAACTCTTCTTTCGCATATAAAGCCTCCTCTTTAATATTGTCCAGATACTTCTTTAATCTTTATTTTATTATTTTTAGCATCTGTTCATAAAATTTTCACAATCATTTTACCCCCCCCGGTATTTTTTTGTCAAGTAAATGATGAGATTTAACGTTGAGATTTAAATATATTTAGCTTCAGCCTTTACACTATCGCTTTAAAGTGTTAAAATCTATAACAATCATTATATTTTTATAGATTTTAATTACGCACAAACATCATTAAATTATAAGAAACGAGGTTAAGTATATTATGGATTGTAAAGTTGGTTTTATAGGCTTTGGACTTATCGCTGGCTCTATAGCACACGCGCTCAGGGAATCTGGCAATAATTATAATATAATTGCAACAAGCAGAAGACTTGAGCCTGTTTACAAAGCAAAGGAAGACGGAGTTGTGGATGACGTACTTGACAGCGTTGATAACAGCTTTGCCAGTTGCGATTTTATAATTCTATGCACACCAGTAATAACCATGAATGAATATCTTAAACAGCTAAAAGGTATTGTCAACAGCAACTGTATTATAACTGATGTTGGAAGTGTTAAGACTTCAATACATAAAACTGTTAAAGAACTTGATATGGAGAATATATTCATAGGCGGTCATCCTATGGCTGGCTCTGAGCTTACAGGCTACGCCAATTCATCATCTGCAATTATGAAAAATGCCCGCTATGTAATCACTCCAACTGCAAAGACTACTAATGAACAGCTCGAACGCTTCAAAGCACTTGTATATGATATGAAAGCCAATCCTATTGTTATGGACTACACCATTCACGATAAAAGCGTAGCTGCAATAAGCCACCTTCCACATCTCATATCTACAGCACTTGTAAAGCTTGTATCTGAACAGGATGACAATGACAAGCATATGCAGATGTTAGCGGCTGGAAGCTTCCGCGATATGACAAGAGTAGCCGCTTCCTCTCCTGAAATGTGGGATCAGATATGTGCTTCTAACTCAGAAGATATAAGCGTACTGCTTGGCGATTATATTAATATATTAAGTGAAATTAAGAAAAACATTGATAATAAAACTCCAGGATATGTTAATGAGCTTTTTGAAATGTCAAGGGAGTATAAGAATTCATTTAAAAAATAATATATGCAATAGTATATGCAGTTATATATCAATTCATATAGTTCTTGTTGTGAATTTATATAAAAAATACTCGGTCACAACCGAGTCGGTTATGACCGAGTATTCTTAAAAATTTCAAATACAGTTTTCCAATTACATTAAATCCAGTTTAATCTACTGCATACAGTTCATTAAGTTCAATCAGCTTCACTTTTTCCCTTTGCTGGCAGCTAAATCCAGACCTTGATATAAATACATACTTATAACAGTTAAGTCCTGTTGCTTCAACCTGACTTATTTCTTTTTCTATAATCTCATCTGTAACTGGTGTCTTTTTAAACTTTACTTCATAAAATATATATCCATTTTCATCTTCTGTAACAACATCAAACTCTCCATTGGTATGCTCTGCTGGATTATCATAATAATATTTTCCTATCTTTTCAAATACAGGTTCTATATTTCCTAATCTGTTCATTCTTATCAGATACTGACTGCATATTGTTTCAAATATGTGTGGTACGTAATGCTCTTCAAAATCTTTTTCAATATATTTTTTATAAAATACCTCTGAGTCCATTATCTTCATCTGAGATGAATATTTAAAAATATATCTATAATAAAATAGTGAAAGATTATCTGAAATATAATATCCTGCTTTCTTTTTATTATTACCGTCATTAATCGGTGATGTTTTCACGACAACTTCCATTCTCATCAGCTTATCAAGCACATCTACAAGTGTCGGTCCACTTGAAACGTGAGATTGTGACAATATATCGCTGTATCTTGTATATCCTCTCGAGAGTGCTTCAAAAACTTCATTCGCATTTGTTATCTTAGATATCTCTGCATTCAGATACATCGATACTTCATTCTCAAGCCTTGCCCCAGAAGATGCAATCAATTCAATAATATTATCTTTAACACTTTTAGAGTCATCAATCAGACGATTATAATATGTAATTCCCCCAAATACAGAATATATCCTTACCTTATCCTCCACAGAGAAATTCGGATAAAAATAGGCTGACTCATAATAATCCATCTGTTTTAAATCTATAGTCAGGTCTACCCTTCCATATAAAGGATTAGAATGTTCTAAAAGTGAACGCATTACTTCAACATAAGAGCCTAGTATTATCAACGTAAGCTTTGAAGTATCTTTATATTTATCAACCAATGACTGCAATATGCTATCCATCCCCTTGATATTTTCCCTTAAGTATGGATACTCATCCAGAACAAGAATAATCTTTTCTTTAACAGATAGCTCAAAAATATATTTAAGCACAGCTTCTATATCGCTAAATCCTAACTTCGGCAATTCCATTATCTCCGACACTATCTCACCAAGACCTGCCGCATTACCTGCTTCTGAAACCTGCTTGCACTCATAATAAAAGCTTTTAACATCATTTCTTTTAACAGCCTGCTTCACAAGTTCACTCTTGCCAACACGTCTTCTTCCGTATATTAAAGAAAATGTTAATTCATCTGTATTAATAATTCTGTCAAGTTTTTTAAGCTGTTCTTCCCTTCCTATAAATTTCATACATTCTATCCTCCAAGAGTTTACTTTTATATGGAAAGTATATCATTATATTCTAATAATGTAAACAAAATACTCGGTCACAGCCGAGTCGGTTGTGACCGAGTATTATTTTGCTAATAACTTAAGCAATTATTTATTATACCCTAAAGCAGCCCCCACCAATGAATTCTCTCATTATAGAGTTAATTGGTACATTGTCTGCCTGACAAGGAAGAAAGTATGCTAAGAACTTAAGCAATCTCTTAGCCTCCTGATATTCAGGATCATCCTCTGTTATTGAGAATAGCAGTGGTTCTACTATCGGCTTTAAAACACATAATTCATATGCAAGTGCTGAGTTAAACATAGCATCTGCTTCTTCCTGGTAAGGAAATATATTCTTTTCCTCACCTTTTCTTACTGAATCCCACATAGAAAGTGTTTTTTTAGCTGAAGCGCCTCTTGTCCTATAATCTCTTGCCATACGCCTTATAAGACGTCCATCAGTTGTTGCCACTCTGTTGTGCTCATCAACATTTAACTGTGTAAGCGCACTTATATAGATTTTAAACTTGCTTTCAACTGGAAGTGCATAGGATAATTCATCATTAAGGCAATGTATTCCTTCAATGACAAGGATATCCTCTTCCCCAAGCTGTATATATTCACCATTGTATTCTTTTCTACCTGTAAGAAAGTTAAACTGAGGTATCTCGACCTTTTCACCCCTTAGCAGTGCATTCATATGGTCATTAAAAAGCTTTATGTCTATTGCATGAATATCCTCAAAATTATACTCTCCATTTTCATCAACAGGTGTCTGCTCTCTCTCCACAAAATAATTATCAACCCCAATTGCGTGTGGCTTAAATCCACTTGCACGAAGCTGTATTGACAATCTGTGTGAAAATGTTGTCTTGCCCGATGATGATGGTCCGGCAATCATAATAAATTTAACGCCTTCCCTTTCTTTTATCTGATTAACAATCTCAACAATCTTCTGCTCCTGTAATGCTTCCTGAACAAGTATAAGAGAATTAATATCACCACTTATTATGTGCTTATTCAAGGCTGCAACAGTATCTACGCCAAGCATGTCTGCCCATTCACTTCTTTCCCTAAGCACATTAAACAGCTTGGTCTGTGGAGCAAACTCCGGTACTACATCAGGCTTTTCCTTTGTTGGCAGCTGTAAAACAAATCCCTTATCATACTTGTATATATCAAAGGTCTTTAAAACCCCTGTGTTTGCTGCCATATATCCATAGAAATAATCATAATAGCCTTCTATACTGTATACATTGACATAGGAGCTTATTCTGTATTTGAATAGCTGTGTCTTATCCTCCATGCCAAACTTCTTAAAAAGCTTTATAGCCTCTGATGTCTTCATGCCCTGTTTTTTTATAGGGAGTTTCTTTTTCACATCCTCTCTCATGACTTCTTTAACCTGTCTTAAGAAATCTTCTGTAATCTTAAAATCACCCTTTATATCACAATAAAGACCTTTGCTAAGCGAGAATTCGACTGAAACTCTCTTAATCTTATTATCTGTATCAAGCTTATGTATTGCATTTAGCATTAAAAGAAGAACACTTCTTTTATATGCTTCATTTCCTATAGCCTCTCCTACTGTAATAAACTGAACTTTTTCATCAGTTAATTCAACATCTGATATCTCGGTAAGCCTGCCATTAACATTTGCAAGAATAATATCATACTGGTAATCCTTTGCAGCTTCTGCTGCCATCTGTGATAAAAGCATATTATTGCTCCTTCCATCTTTCTAATGCCTTACTTATAACAGCAATATCAGCTTCAATCGCATGTATTCTGCTTTGTACTGATATCGACTGTTCCTTATTATTAACAAGGCCATTTCTAATATTATTACAGCCTGTCAGCTCCTTGTTAAGATATTCGTAAAGTACTTCTGACCTGCTATTTAAAAGATATCTTCCGTATCTTAATTCTTCCTCTGTATAAGCCGTGCTCATTTTCCTGTCATTACCATCCGCACATTGTACATACTGCTTATTATATACACAGTCAAATATAAAATAATACTTCCCATCTTCTAAAAGCATATGTTCTGACTTAATATCTATACCTGTTTCTAAAAGATACTTTCTAAAATCCCTCAATTCTGACTGTGCAGACAAGACAAGCTGGGTATTATCCCCAAGCTTGTCCAGACCTGCTTCCAATATATTCTTCATGAGTCTTCCACCCATGCCACATATCGTTACTGTATCAACAGTACCCTTATCAATCCCTTTAAGGCCGTCACAAAGTCTTGTGGTTATCTTATCTGACAGACCATACTCATCAATATGGAGCTTTGCACGCCTCAACGGTTCTTTTCTTACGTCACACGCATATACTTTATCACTTATCCCTGTCTGTACAAGGTATATGGGAAGATATGCATGATCCGTACCAATGTCAGCCACCCTTGCACCTTTATTAACAAGCCCTGCAACACACTTTAGTCTTCTGGATATATTAATAATATTATTCATACATTTTCCTTACTGTTTTTCTTACGTTATTTGATGTATTACCAGCCTTGTATTAAGCCTGACTGCATTACTCTTAACTTTACCAGCGTTTCTGCTGCACACAGCTTATGTTCTGTGGTGATTATTAATCAAGATAATCCTTAAGCTTGCGGCTTCTGCTTGGATGTCTTAACTTTCTTAACGCCTTGGCTTCTATCTGTCTTATACGCTCTCTGGTTACGTTGAATTCCTTACCAACCTCTTCAAGAGTTCTGGCTCTGCCATCATCCATACCAAAACGAAGTCTTAACACCTTCTGCTCTCTTTCCGTAAGTGTTCCAAGCACCTCAACAAGCTGTTCCTTAAGAAGTGTTGATGCTGCTGCTTCTGCTGGTACCGGCACATTATCATCCTGGATGAAATCTCCAAGATGACTGTCCTCCTCCTCACCGATAGGTGTTTCAAGTGATACAGGCTCCTGAGATATCTTCTGGATTTCTCTTACCCTTTCAACTGGAATATCCATAGTTTCAGCTATTTCCTCTGGAGATGGTTCTCTTCCTAACTCCTGTAAAAGCTGTCTTTGTACCCTTACAAGCTTGTTAATTGTTTCTACCATATGAACAGGAATACGGATAGTACGTGCCTGATCTGCAATAGCTCTTGTAATAGCCTGTCTTATCCACCAGGTTGCATAGGTTGAGAACTTATATCCCTTATGATAATCAAACTTTTCAACAGCCTTTATAAGTCCAAGATTACCCTCCTGGATAAGATCAAGAAACTGCATTCCTCTTCCTACATAACGCTTTGCAATACTTACAACAAGACGTAAATTAGCCTCTGCAAGTCTTTTCTTAGCTTCTTCATCTCCCTCTTCCATTCTCTGTGCATACTCTGTTTCTTCTTCTGCACTAAGAAGTGGAACCTTGCCGATTTCCTTAAGATACATTCTTACTGGATCATCAAGGCCTATTCCATCAGGAACAGATAAGTCAATCTTTTCAATATCAATATCATCTTCATCAGAAAGAATGATATCGTCCTCTACATCTGTATCATCATCATTCATCTTAACATCTACATTACAGCCTTCAAGGAATTCAAATACTTTTTCCATCTTATCAGCTTCAAAGTCTGTATCCTGAAAATAATCCATAATCTCCTTATAATCAAGAACATTCTTCTTTTTTCTGGCTATTGCAAGAATACCCCTGCACTTATCCATAAACTTTTCCTGTATAAGTCTTGCCTGTTCTTCTTCAGAAAGCTCTGGCTGCGCCGCTTCTTCCTTCTTACTCTTCTTAGGCTTCTTAGCGGCTGTTTTCTCATCTGTTGCAGAATCAGCCTTCTTTTTAGTTGTCTTCTTAGTTTCCTTTAATTCTTCCTCGTTTAAGTTTTCTTTCTTAACTGCCATTACAATGGTCCACCTTTCGCATGTATTATAAACTTATGTGAATGTTACTTAACTTCATCTGTTTTACTATGATATCCTGCATAGTTTTCGCATCGGTTGCATGCTCTAACTTATAATCAAGACTGCTCTTTTTAACTCTCAAAACAGTATCATTGAGCGTTTTCTCACGTTCTGCCTTACTTAAGGACTCACTTAATTCAGCAGAAAACATAGCTGCAATTTCACTATGCAGCCCCTCCTCACTATATGAACCTATTATGGCTGCCGGATTAACGCTTCCGCTTTCATACTGTTCATATATTCTGGCTGCAACATCTTTAAATAATGGATCTATGAAATCCTCCGGCTGTATATATTCCTTAACCTTATCATATATATCGCCATCTTCTATCATCCACGTAAGCAGAATCTTTTCTGCCTGCCTTATTCCATCTTCTTTTTTCTTTCCCAAAGCCTCTGTTTTTCTTATAGGTGCTGCCTGCTTTGGTATTATTCCGCCCTGGCTGCCAAGCCTTATAACCATCTGCCTTAAGCCATCCTCCGGTATCATAAACTGCCTGCAGACAGCCTTCATATAATTATCTCTTTCAAGCTTTTCACTAAAAGCCGCCAGCCTGCCTGCTACCTCTCTTTCAAATGCTGTTTCACTCTCCGGATCACTTCTGTTATAATTCTTCTCCATAATACTAATTTCATACATAAAGCTGTTTTCAGCCTTATCTATACGCTCCTGGAAAGCTTCTGCACCCAGCGCTTTAATAAACTCATCCGGATCCTTATATGGTTTCATGTTAATAACCTTAGTTGATAAGCCAGCCTCTTTAAGGATAGGTATTGCTCTTAAGGCTGCTTTAACCCCTGCTTCATCGCTGTCATAGGTTATAAGCACATTATCTGTATACCTCTTCATAAGACGCGCATGCCCTGATGTAAGTGCCGTTCCAAGCGATGCTACCGCCTGATTAAAGCCTGCCTGATGCATGGATATGACATCCATATAGCCCTCACAGATAATCAGATTATTCTTTCTTGCACTTCTTGCTACATTAAGTCCATACAGATTCTTACTTTTATTAAAGAGCTTTGTTTCAGGAGAATTAAGATACTTTGGCTTTCCATCTCCCATAACACGACCACCAAAGCCAATAACCTTGTTATTAATATCCATAATAGGATAAATAACTCTATTCCAGAACTTCTCCCTTATGCCCTTGTCATATGTAAATAATCCTGATTCCTTTAACAGCTCATCATCATATCCTTTTTCCTTTAGCATCCGGTATAACTCGCCTGTAAACTGTGGTGCGAAGCCAAGTCCAAAGGTATTAATCGTCTTATCAGAAAGCTGTCTTCCTTTAAGATAAGCAAGCCCTGCCTGTCCTGCTGGTGATTTAAGCTGGTGATAATAAAATGTTGCTGCAATCTTGTTGATTTCTAACAGCTTTGTTTTAATATCTCTTTCCCGCCTGTCCTCACCTGTATAATCCGACACGGGCAGTTCCACTCCGGCTCTTTCTGCAAGCATCTTAACCGCTTCTGGAAATGTGAAGTTCTCATATTCCATAACAAAGGTTATTACATTACCTCCTACTCCACAGCCAAAGCAATGATACATCTGCTTAGTTCCTGATACCGAAAAGGAAGGTGATTTCTCATTATGAAACGGACATAAGCCCATATAAGAACTGCCGCTTTTCTTAAGCTTTATATAACCGGAAATAACATCAACTATATCATTTCTTGATACAACCTCTTCTATTACTTCACTAGAATATATTGGCATATTATTCCTCATTTCTGCGCACGTTTTTTGTGCATAATGAGTTTGTGTCATGAGTACACAGACACAAATCTCGCGTGTGAAAAATTTATTTTTCACACTTTTCCTCATTTCTGCGTATGTTTATGTACAAAAAACTGCCTACTTTTTATGTATTCAACTTAATTTATCAATTTCCTTTTTTATTTTTATATTTTTTTATTTTTATATTATACTGCCTATGATACCACCTGCCATGCATATTAAAGTGCCCTTTACAAGCTGGACTATATCATCAGTTACCGCTCTGTTTATTGCCATAGCCACAACACTTAATATCATAAAGTATATAAATCCATATAACGCTCCCCACATAAGTCTGTTATGCTGCATTCTTTTAGCAAGTATAAGTCCTCCAACAAATGATGCAGCACCATATATAACATAGATAACAATTGATATAACATTATCAGACACTCTGAATTTATAAAGACACCACGCAAGTACAAGCATTGCTATAACTGTAATAACATATCCTGCTACAAGTGTTTTTAACACAACCAATATTCTATTCATATACGCTCCGGACTGCAATTCAATAGCAGTCTTTACAACTGATTCTCTCTATATAATATGTCTGGCCAAGCTTTTCTATTCATAATTTCAGCCAATATTTTAAGCTGCAGACAATATATTAAATTAATATTAAAACAATATTAAAACAATATATAAGATGCATCATATCTTGACAGTTCTTTACTAATACTGTAAAATATTAAAACATAACACTATTTTGTGTTAACTATATTTATATAATGATTGGAGGAATATTTCCTTGGACACTGACAGTTATATTCAACTTATAACTATTATTATTTTATTATTTCTTTCAGCCTTCTTTTCATCCGCTGAAACGGCATTTATGACAGTAAGCCGTATAAAGATACGTTCTCTTATGGATGAAGGAAGCAAACGTGCGGCCTTAGTCGCCAGAATCATCGACAACTCTGGCAAGATGTTAAGTGCTGTGCTTATAGGTAACAACATCGTTAACATATCATGTTCTGCGCTTGTAACAACCTTCACCATCAATATATGGGGAAGCTACGCTACGGGTATTGCTACTGGTGTTCTTACTCTGTTTGTTCTCATATTCGGAGAGATAACCCCTAAGAACCTTGCAACTCATTTTAACATAAAGCTTGTTTTATTATATGCTCCTATAATACAGGGACTTATGTTTATACTTACACCTGTTATATTTATTGTTGATAAGCTCGCCGGAATAGTTCTGAAGCTTTTTGGTGTAAGCTCTGAAGATAAATCAAACACTATAACAGAAGAAGAGCTCCGTACTATTGTCAAGGTAAGTCACGAGGAAGGTATTATAGAAAAGAATGAACGTCAGATAATTAATAATTTATTTGATTTTGGTGACACCTCTGTAAAGGATGTTATGATTCCACGTATAGATATGACTATTGCAGATGTCAATTCTTCTTACGATGATATTATTACATTATTTAAAAGCACTATGTATACACGTATTCCAATATATGAAAATGATACTGATAACGTAATTGGAATTCTTAATATAAAAGACCTTATTGTTTCTAATGTAGATGAATCCTTTAACATTCGCAGTATTATGCGCGAACCATTCTTTACATATGAACATAAGAACACCTCTGAGCTTTTCAAGGAAATGCAGCTTAACCGTTACAGCATCGCTATTGTTCTTGACGAATATGGTCAGACAGCGGGTATGATAACAACAGAGGACCTTCTTGAGGAAATCGTTGGAGAAATACGTGATGAATATGATACTGATGAAAAGGATGATATGACAAGAATCCGCGAAAACACCTACCGCATTAACGCCTCCTGCAAGCTAGATGATATCAACGAGGAGTTAGGAACCAAGCTGTATTCTGAGGACAATGACTCATTAGGTGGCTATATATCAGAAAAGCTTGATCGTATACCTAAGGCCGGGGATAAGCTTACAGTTGGCAACGTATGGTTATTTGTTGAAAGATCCTCTGCAAACAGAGCTGAATCCATTATACTAAAGCTTGTTGATAATCCATCCTATGCCAAAGCTTAAACATTTTACATAACACAAATACCGGAGCGCAAAACGCCCCGGTATTTTTATGCTGTTTATCTAATTCATATGATGATGTATGTGCTTATAATATATCCCGCCTATATTACATAATTATCAATTCCATTGCCTGAATTAATAAGATCAGCAATAGTTATATTGCCAAAATAATCATTAATAGTCTTTTCAAAATTCTCCCACATAGCAATCGTCTTACATTCCGCAAGCTTAGGACACTTATTAGGCTTATTCTCCAGACATACTACTGGTGCAAGTGAACCCTCTGTGCATTGTAATATACTTAATACTGAATACTCCTCCGGTCTTCTTGAGAGCTTATAACCACCACCCTTTCCACGAAGTGAGGTAAGGAAATCGTTCTTACTTAACATAGATACTATCGACTCAAGATACTTTTCCGATATTCCCTGTCTCCCGGCTATATCCATAAGTGTTATATATTCACCATTATCATGCTCTGCAAGGTCTATCATAA
The DNA here is from genome assembly GCA_934358235.1 of uncultured Lachnospira sp. GTDB lineage: Bacteria > Bacillota > Clostridia > Lachnospirales > Lachnospiraceae > Lachnospira. Next base: position 20 of record CAKRKK010000062.1, on the reverse strand, counting down.
CCCTCAGTGCATATCTTCCC
>CAKRKK010000061.1 GCA_934358235.1 uncultured Lachnospira sp. | reverse complement strand
GGATTCTGTGTTGCAATACCAACCGGACAGGTATCAAGATTACATACTCTCATCATTACACAGCCCATAGTTACAAGTGGAGCTGTTGCAAAACCGAATTCCTCTGCACCGAGCATAGCTGCTATGGCTACATCACGTCCGCTCATCAGCTTTCCATCTGTTTCAATTATTACCTTATTACGAAGTCCATTCATTGTAAGTGTCTGATGTGCTTCTGCAAGTCCTAACTCCCAAGGAAGTCCGGCATTATGTATAGAGCTTCTTGGAGCCGCACCTGTACCTCCATCATAGCCCGATATAAGAATTACCTGTGCTCCTGCCTTGGCAACACCAGAAGCAATAGTACCAACACCTGCCTCTGATACAAGCTTAACTGATATTCTTGCATTTTTATTAGCATTCTTTAAGTCATATATAAGCTGTGCCAGATCCTCGATAGAATAAATATCGTGATGAGGTGGAGGTGATATAAGTGATACACCAGGTGTTGAAAGACGTGTCTTTGCTATCCAAGGGTATACCTTCTTTCCTGGAAGATGTCCACCTTCACCAGGCTTAGCACCCTGTGCCATCTTAATCTGAATTTCCTTAGCACTTACAAGATATCTGCTCGTTACACCGAATCTGCCTGATGCAACCTGCTTAATAGCCGAACATCTGTTAAGTCCATCAGCTCCAACAGTAAGTCTGTCCTCATCCTCACCACCTTCACCTGAGTTAGACTTTCCATGCAGCATATTCATAGCAATTGCCATAGTCTCGTGTGCTTCCTTAGATATTGAACCATAAGACATAGCACCTGTCTTAAATCTTCTTACTATAGAATCAACACTTTCTACCTGATCTATGCTTATTCCCTTCTTAGGGAACTTTATATCCATAAGGCCTCTTAAGTTCTTAACTCCTTCTTCCTTATTAACAAGCTCTGTATATTCTTTAAATGTGTTATAGTCACCTGTACGTGTTGCAAGCTGTAAAAGATGAATTGTCTGTGGATTGTAAAGATGCTCCTCCTTACCACTTCTCATCTTATGTGCACCCTCGCTGTCAAGTGTTGTATCTGTTGACAATCCAAGAGGATCAAATGCCTTTGAATGAAGTGTTTCAACATCATCCTGAATATCCTTAAGACTTATACCCTCAACTCTTGATACTGTACCAGTAAAATACTTATTAATAACATCAGAGTTAATTCCTATTGCTTCAAATATCTTAGAACCCTGATATGACTGTATCGTTGATATACCCATTTTAGCTGCAATCTTTACAATTCCGCTTATAATAGCATTATTATAATCATCAACTGCTGCATAGTAATCCTTATCAAGCATGTTAAGATCTATGAGCTCCTGTATGCTTTCCTGTGCAAGATATGGATTGATAGCTGATGCACCATATCCTAACAATGTTGCAAAATGATGTACATCTCTTGGTTCACCACTTTCAAGAATGACTGCCATGCTTGTTCTTTTCTTTGTCTGCACAAGATAATGCTGTACAGCACCAACTGCAAGAAGTGATGGAATAGCTACGTGGTTTTCATCAACTCCTCTGTCAGACAGGATGACAATATTAGTACCTTCTCTATGTGCTCTGTCTACTTCTACAAAAAGATGATCAAGAGCCTTTTCTATTGAAGTATTTTTATAATATGTAATAGGAACAGTTTCAACCTTAAAGCCTTCAACCTTCATATTCTTAATCTTTAAAAGGTCTGTATTAGTAAGAATTGGATTATTAATCTTTAGATTCTTGCAATTCTCAGGCTGTTCCTCAAGTATATTACCGTCTTTTCCAAGATATACTGTTGTTGCAGTAACTATCTTTTCTCTGATTGAGTCAATAGGTGGATTAGTAACCTGGGCAAACAACTGCTTAAAGTAGTTAAATAATGGCTGGTGTCTGTTTGAAAGAACTGCCAGTGGTGTATCTATACCCATTGCACCGATTGATTCGCTTCCATTAAGTGCCATAGGAAGAATTGAAGTTCTGAAATCTTCATATGTATAGCCAAATGCTTTTTGTAATCTTGCTCTTTCTTCCTTTGTATGTGCAGGCACCTTCTTATTAGGTATCTTAAGATCCTCAAGCTTAATCAGATTATTATCAAGCCATTCACCATATGGCTGCTTTGTTGCAAATTCTTCTTTAAGCTTATTATCGTCTATAAGCTCCCCTTTTACTGTATCAACAAGAAGCATTTTTCCTGGATGAAGTCTGTCCTTTACCTCTATTCTGCTCTCATCAATAGGAAGTGCACCTACTTCTGATGAAAGAATAAGATATCCGTCCTTTGTTATATAATATCTTGAAGGACGAAGGCCATTTCTATCAAGAACAGCTCCCATTATATCTCCATCAGAGAAAAGTATAGATGCTGGTCCATCCCAAGGCTCCATCATAGTTGCATAATACTGGTAAAAGTCTTTCTTTTCCTGTTCCATTGCCTTGTTGTTACTCCATGGTTCTGGAATTGTTATCATTACAGCAAGTGGAAGTGGCATGCCATTCATAACAAAGAACTCAAGTGTGTTATCAAGCATAGCTGAATCAGAGCCGTTAGTGTTAACAACAGGTGTAATCTTAGACATTTCTTCCTCAAGATATGGAGAAACCATTGTTTCCTCTCTCGAAAGCATTCTATCTGCATTGCCCTTGATAGTGTTAATCTCACCATTATGAACTATAAATCTGTTTGGATGAGCACGCTCCCAGCTAGGATTGGTGTTAGTTGAGAATCTTGAATGAACTAATGCAATGGCTGATTCATAGCTCTCATCTGTTAAATCCTTAAAGAAGGTTCTTAGCTGTCCTACAAGGAACATTCCCTTATATACTATTGTTCTGCTTGAAAGTGAACAGACATATGTATTCTCTGCTGTCTGCTCAAATACCCTTCTGGCAACATATAACTTTCTATCAAAATCAATACCCGCATTCACATCCTTAGGCTTCTTTACAAAGCCCTGCATAATATATGGCATACAGTCAACAGCCTTCTTGCCAAGAACATTAGGATATGTTGGAACCTCTCTCCAGCCTAAGAACTCAAGACCTTCCTTCTCAACAATTATCTCAAACATCTTCTTTGCACGATTTCTTGCAAGTTCATCCTGTGGAAAGAAGAACATACCTATACCGTACTCTCTCTCCTTGCCAATCTTGATACCAAGAGGCTTAACTGCCTTTTCAAAAAACTTGTGTGATATCTGAAGAAGAATACCTACACCATCACCAGTCTTACCTTCTGCATCCTTACCTGCTCTGTGTTCAAGATTCTCTACGATGCTTAATGCATCAGATACTGTCTGATGAGTCTTTATTCCTTTGATACTTACAACTGCACCGATACCACAGTTATCGTGTTCAAATTGTGGGTTATAAAGTCCAGGCTGCTTATTCTGATTTTCCATAGTCCTATCATCCTTTCGTGTATGATTAATTCTAATTACTGCCCAAGTCACATTGACTAGAATTTTTCTTGTCCATAATATACTCCTATTTTTTTCTGTTGTAAATAATTTTTTGTTTAGAATTGTCAGATAATTTCATTTTACTATTGTATTCTTATTATTGTCTGATTATTTTATCGTTTATCTATTTATTTTTTATGTCAATCCGTCATTTCAGACACAATTTATAATTTCATTAACAATTACACAGCTTAATATTATTTATCATTTTCTTAATTACCATTAAATTGTTTCTGAATTGTTTGTATTTTTTTACTCTTTTAAACCGTTTCTGATTAAACTTGTAAAAAAATAAAGTGATAACACCCGTCAATACATAATGACAGGTTTTATCACTTTATTATTTTAAGCATTTTATCAACTTTTCTACTACAATTCTTTACTTAATTAACTTTCTTAATATTAGCATTTATTTAATTAATCAGTTTCAGCTTTAAACTTATTTTTCTTAACAATAAAATCTACTGCCTTAGGGCATACCTTAAGATTAACCTTGTTATGTTCTCCTCCGAATTCACCATCAAGTGTCCACTTGACATTCTCTGAGGATTCAAAAGTTATATCATTTGTCTTAAAGGAATATATCATGTCACAGCTATCAAGCTTCTGTGTCACAAAGGCATTCACAAGCTGCTGGAAATCCAGGGCATTCTTTATTTCCCTGATAAGAGTAACTTCAAAAACCCCATCCTGAAAATCAACGTCTTCTCCAATTAAGCCCTTCATGCCACCAACTGAGCTTGCATTACTAACCATTCCATATATAAAGTTATCTTCAATATTAAGTCTGCTTGAGCTCACCTTCATATTGCAGGACTTAAGATTAAGAAGTCTCTTGGCACCTTCAATAACATATGCCTGATGTCCAAACATATTCTTTAAATCCTGTGGTGTTTCATATGCCACATCTGTAAATGCGCCAAAGGCTGCAACATAATTAAAATACCGCTTATTATTAACAATTCCTATATCGCACGAAAACCTTTCTCCTCCTACGACATTATACGCTGCCATAACTTTATCAGATGGTATGCCCAGACTTTTAGCAAAATCATTGGTTGAACCACTTGGAATATAACCAATAGGTGGTCTGCATAAACTATTTGACATAACTGCCGACACCACCTCATTAAGTGTGCCATCACCACCGCTGCACACTATAATATCATACTTCTCCTTATTGGCTTTTATCTTTTCATACCCATCTAATGCCGCTTTTGTAGGATACACAGTAACCTCGTAATCTGCATTGGAGAATATCTGAATAATCTTCATAAGCGAATTCTTAAGCTGTGCTTTCCCTGAATTAGGGTTAAATACAAAAAGCATTTTTTTCATGATATTCCTCCATTCATCCTGAAATATTATATAATCTACAGATAGTCATTTCTGTAACCAGTCTGCCATACTGCATATATTAGTGACTGCTTTAATTAACGGTCCCACTTATCACACAAGGAATTAATCTGGTCTGTAAACTTGGCAAGATCCTTATTAGCGCCGCCTTCATTGTGCATAATAACTGTCATTAAGCGTTTACCAGCAGCAACAAGTCTGTCATATACACTTCTGTTGCGCTTGTTAACTGTTGTTCTTCTGCTCTTCTTCTCCTTACAGCCTTCAGTAAGCATTTCTCCTGTTGCAAGGTCAAAGGCTCCGCCTGTATAAGGAGCATATGCATCAAAGCCATATTCTTTTTTCAGACACTCTGTGAATTCCTCACATACACTGTCCTCGCCATGTACTACAAAGACCTTCTGTGGCTTATTCTTAAATGCACTTATCCACTTTATAAGACCAGCCTTATCTGCGTGGCCGCTTGCTCCTGGCAGTTGTGCTATCTCGGCCTTAACCTGTATAGGTTCTCCAAACAGCTTAATCTCATCTATTCCATCAACTATTATACGTCCTGTAGTTCCATTTGCCTGATATCCTACGAATAATATTGTACACTCAGATCTCCACAGGTTATGCTTAAGATGATGTCTTATACGCCCAGCCTCGCACATTCCGGATGCCGATATTATAACCTTTGGAGAAGTATCAAAGTTAATCATCTTAGACTCTTCGCTGGATATAGCATACTTTAACCCCGGAAAAGAAAGTGGACTGATTCCCTGTCTTACAAGCTCTAGCGCTTCATCATCAAAGCATTGTTCAACATTCTTATTAAATATTTCTGTAGCTTCTATCGCAAGCGGGCTGTCAACATACACATCGAAATCCCTGTCTATAAGGTGATCCGCCTTTATCTTTCTTATATGATACAGCAGCTCCTGTGTTCTTCCAACCGCAAAGGATGGTATAACTACATTACCTCCCCTGTCAAACGTTCTCTTAAACACATTAACAAGCTCTTTAACATAATCAGGTGTTCCATTATGACTCCTGTTACCATATGTTGATTCCATAACAACATAATCCGCATCAGTAAGCATTGCAGGGTTTTTAGTAATAGGCTTGTTAATATTACCTATGTCTCCTGAAAACACTATCTTCTTAGATATATCACCCTGTGGTGTTTCTTCCTTCATCCACACCTCAATGCTTGCAGAACCTAATAGATGTCCAACATCCACGAATCTGACACTTATATTGTCATCTATATCTATGATTTCATTATACTTAACACCTACAAATTGTTTCATAACCTCATATACTGCCTTGGCATCATATAAGGGTACAAACTCCTTAAGTGTACCATTAGAACGCTTTGCCTTCCTGTTACGCCATTCAGCTTCAAACATCTGTATGTGTGCGCTGTCTCTTAACATAATATCACACAACTGTACAGTAGCCTCTGTACAATATATCTTACCTCTAAAGCCATGTACATAAAGAAGAGGTATAAGTCCTGAATGATCTATATGTGCATGTGTCAGCAGCACATAGTCAACCTCCGATGCCGGAATTGGAAGCTCCTGATTCTCATATACATCGTTTCCCTGCTCCATTCCGCAATCTATCAAAACATTCTTATCACCCACACACAGATAATGACAACTTCCCGTAACTTCGTGATCCGCACCCAAAAAAGTAAGTTTCATAGGCTTTGACTTCCTCCAATTCATGTTATTTAATTTGTGCACACTATATAGTATTCGCCCACTTATTGTCTGAATACTATCATTGTGTTTTAAGTATAACATGAAATTAACAGAAATTATATTATTTTTGCATTACTTTTACATAACTTTTACATTATATTTTACTGATATTCTGCTAATCAGCCGGTTTATCTTGCGGCAATACTGCTGCTTAATTCAGCTCTAGTTTTATATCATAAAATGTAACATCTACGTTTCTTGCCGCAAACATTCCAACATATACATGCTTTGGGTCTATAGCTGTAAGCTTAAAGTCATATCCACCTGTAACCTCTGGTCCATCCGCAAACTGAGCCATATATCCGTCCTGCGTTCCAGCAAGTGTAAGCTTATATTCTTTTCCTTCTTCTATTTCAACTCCTGTTACCGGTCCTGTCACAAGCACTCCGCTCTTTCTTGCAAAGGTTCCTATTGAAGCCTTCTTTCTTGTTATGCATAAAGGTGCTGCTGCCACATAATCCCCCAGAATATCCGGCATTTCCCTGTCTATATAGCAGTCATCCCTTACCATAAGTCCAAATGATACCTGATCATTAGAAAATACCTTGTTCACTCTTACCTTAGCGCAAAGCCTGAAGTTCTTATTAACATCTATCTTCCTGTAATACATAGCAATACCGTCTGTAACTGCTGATATTTTACCACAGTTATTCCTTACTGCTATATGCATATTTCCGTCCTTATCTGTTTCAAGCGTAAAGTTATCTTTATCCACCTTTCCAATAACATCGCCAAATACAGTTCCCCTGAATTCACCATAATCTTTAAACAGTCTGCTCTCCTCCAGCTTGTCACTAAACACTACCGGTTTATATTCTGCATTGGAAACAAGATATTTATCTTTATATTCAACAGGATTGTCTGACATATTAATAACATTTTCTGATAAACCAGCTATGTTAATATCCTTTATAGCCGACATAACCATATATGCATTAACTCTCGCACCCCATATGTTAGTATGTGTGTTATCAACACTAAGTGCATTATCTGATGGCCAGGCGTGAAGATACAATGTAGCAGCCACACCAAGCCTGTTATATAACTGATATGTCTTTTCTGTCATATCTATAACAGGTATATTAAGCTCTTTTCCAAGAGTTCTTACCGCTGCCGGATAATCACCACCTTTAAATGCACCAACATCCTCTGTTATATGAAGTAGTGTATTATTCCACTCCCCATCAGGAGTTCTTCTTACAATAGGTGTACATAGAATCGTCTTACAACCCACTTCATCTGCTTTTTCAATATAATTGGCATATAATGAATGTGCAAATGAGCCCTCTGTCTTATAATCACCATTCGCATCGGTAAAACGTGACTCCTCTGTTTTCTCATCATTATGGCCAAAGCCTATAATAAGAAAATCTCCTTTTTTCATTCCTTCAAGCAGCTCCTTATACTGTGGCTCTGTTGTATAGCTTTTAGAGCTTCTTCCTGAAAGAGCAATATTAACAACTCTCACATTATCATTAAGATACTTATCAAGCATCGTTCCATAGCCATATCTTGGATAATAATATTTGTCCTTAAAGCTGCTAAGTGTTGAATCACCAATTACCCATAATGTACTCATAACAATCAAACCTCACTTTTCACATATGTATTATGCATGATTAAAGGTCTTTCCGTACTGTTTTAAAACGTATAAACCCTTCATCATTAATTAATAGCTCTTATTCAGATATTCTTTTCTGATATGCTCCTCCATGGCCTTAACCTCTTCCTCGAATTCTCTTGCCGAATAAAGAAGACAGCCTGCGCCTCTTATAATAATCTGCTCAAGACCATCAGAGGTTGCAACAGTCACATTATACTTTTTTCCATTCTCATGTGCAAACTTTTCTATATAATGATCTGCCGTTTCAGCCTCTTTAGTGTATACAACGTGTATATTATGATAATCCATATATTCTTCCTGATGTCCCGCAAGCCTGTATGCGTCAAATACAACTATAAGCTCACAGCCCTTCATTCCCTGATAATTACACATAATATCAAGAAGCCTGTCCCTTGCACTATCCATATTAAGCCCGGCAAGCTCATCAAGCTCCTTCCATGCATGAATTATATTATAGCCATCAACCAGCAGATAACTGACTCCTGGCACCTTGCCTGCCTTAGCAGTACTGCTGCCTGCTGTTGTTACATATCTTCCAAGCTGTTCTGAGGACCTTCTTTTTGATAGCTTTCTTTTCTCATTATCCTTCCTGCTGTTTGAAAAATATGTCTTAGCAAGTATCCTGTCAACCTCATCTGTACCTATCCATTCCTCGGAAACAGTTCTTGCAGCCTGCTTTGCTGTCATAACTATATTATCGCCTGATACCGGCTTTGGATTAAGAACACTTTCAACATGCGCATATTCAGGTACTTCATCCCAGCTCACGGTAAATCCAGCACCATGTGCACAGAATACAGAATCCGGCGTATTTCTTACATCTGCCGTCACATCATACCCTATCCTTTTAATTACCTCTTCCTGATTATGACAAGGCTTATAACCTGCCATCTTCAAACTGAGGTTTCCTGTTCCCTTAGTATATGCAGTAACCTCAGCCTGATAATTCGAAAGAGTGGCTGCCGGTCCAGAGCCTGTCACATATACCTCTGCTCCTGTATCATTAATTGTAAATGCTGCTCCCTTACGTTCAAGCTCTGTCATCGCCCTTCCAATATACTGCCTGTCAAGCTTTAACTCGAACTCATAATATGGTTCCAGCAATATCGATTCAGCCTGCATAAGCCCCTGTCTTACAGCCCTGTAGGTTGCCTGTCTGAAATCCCCGCCTTCTGTATGCTTATTATGTGCACGTCCGGCAGCAACCGTTATCTTAACATCTGTAAGTGCGGAGCCTGTCAGCACACCTTTATGCGTTTTCTCACACAAATGTGTATATATGAGTCTTTGCCAGTTCTTTGCAAGGACATCCTCACTGCAGTCAATCACATACTGCATACCACTTCCAGGTTCCCCTGGTTCAAGTATCAGATGCACCTCTGCATAATGCCGCAATGGTTCAAAATGTCCGATTCCTTCAACCTTATCAGCAATCGTTTCTTTATACACAATACTTCCCTCGCCAAATGTCACATCAACCCCAAAGCGCTCTTTTATAATATTCTGAAGTACTTCTATCATAACAGGTCCCATAACCTGTACATGTATTTCCTTGAAATTCTCATTCCATTCTATATGAAGCTGTGGTTCTTCCTCTTCTATACTGCGAAGCTTAGGCAGCATCTGCATAGGATCAAGCGTATCTGGAAGATTAACCCTGTAACTAAGCACAGGTGTCAGTACAGGTGAATTATCCATTGCTGCCTTGCCTACCGCCTGCCCTGCATATGTAGCAGTAAGTCCCGTAAGCGCACATATGCTTCCGGCACCAGCCTCTTGTACAGCCGTATATTTATCACCAGAATAAACTCTTATCTGATTAACCTTTTCATCATTAACAAGGTCCCTGCTTTTTATAGTGCCACCTGTAATCTTAATATGGGTAAGTCTTTCTCCTCGTTCATCCCTTGATATTTTATATACCCTTGCTGCCAATTCCTCTCCATATACCCTGCTTAAACAGAATCTGTTCATAACCTCAAGTAATTCATCAACTCCATTAAGTCTTAATGCTGAACCAAATATAACAGGAAACATCTTACGTTCATCAATCATTCTGCTTATATTTTCATCTGATACAGTATTAGTTTCAAGATACTCCTCCAATGCCGCTTCACTACATGTAGCCATCTCTTCAAAGTCAGGGTCTACGCCCTTAGTGCAGCCTGTGAAATCAATGCAGCCTGAGGAAAGCTTATTCTTTAACTGTTCTAACAATCTTTCTTTATTGGTTCCCTGCTGATCCATTTTATTGACAAATATAAAAACAGGCACACACAGCCTGCTAAGCAGCCTCCACAAGGTGTCTGTATGTCCCTGCACTCCATCCATTCCATTAATAACAAGCACTGCATAATCCAGTACCCATAGAGTACGCTCCATCTCCGCTGAGAAATCAACGTGCCCGGGTGTATCTAATAGTGTGACATCAAGCTCTTTATATGTAAAGCAGGCCTGCTTTGAAAATATGGTTATTCCTCTTTGTCTTTCGTATTCATTATTATCAAGAAATGCATCTTTATTATCTACCCTTCCAAGCTTTCTTATTGCTCCTGAGGTATATAGTATGCTTTCTGAAAGTGTAGTTTTCCCGGCATCTACGTGAGCCAGCATGCCCACAACCAGCTTCTTCATAATCAATCTGCTCCTTGCTTATTTATACATTTCTGGTCTTCTGTCCCTGAACAGTCCCCACGAAAGTCTTTCATATGCCAGCTTGTCAAGATCAAACTTGTAAACAATAACTTCCTCTTTATCCCTGCCAGCCTGATATATTATATCACCTGTATTATCAGTTATAAAAGAAGAACCATAGAATTTAAGTGAGCTTGTCTGTCCACCATTTTCCTCACACGGCTCTACATTCTCCACACCAACTCTGTTAGCAGCAACTACCGGAACAAGATTACAGGCTGAATGTCCCTGCATGCATCTTCTCCAATGTGGCATACTGTCGCAGTCAAGAATAGGCTCACTACCTATTGCTGTAGGATAAAAAAGGATTTCAGCCCCTTTAACCGCCATAGCCCTTGCTGTTTCTGGAAACCACTGATCCCAGCATATGCCTACACCTATACAGCCGAACCTTGTGTTAAATACCTTAAAGCCGGTATCACCTGGCACAAAGTAAAACTTTTCCTGATAATAATGATCATCAGGAATATGTGTCTTTCTATATATACCAAGATTAGTACCATCTGCATCTATTACAGCAACTGTGTTGTATAGCTGGTTGACATCTTTTTCATAAAAGCTGACTATAATAACCACCCCCAGCTCCTTTGCAACTGCCGTAAAGTGCTTTACTGCCTCGTTCTTATCTACTGGTTCCGCATATTTATAATATTCATATCTTCT
>CAKRKK010000060.1 GCA_934358235.1 uncultured Lachnospira sp. | reverse complement strand
CGAGCCTGTATTCTGATGTATATTTATCAAATATATCATCAAATACTGAACTATAATTTAGATTCTCTGGTATTGTAATCTTAAGCTGTTTTCTATCTGTCCTTCTATCTCCAAAGCCCATCATGGTTGCTCCAATAAGCACAAGGAGCATAACTACTGTAAATACTGCTGCAAATGTTACATATCCAAGTCCACACGCAAGACCTGCTGCCATAGTAAAGAACACAATTGATATATCCTTGGCACTTCCTGGTGCGCTTCTGAATCTTACAAGTGCAAAGGCTCCTGCCATTGAAAATGCCCTTGCCACATTACTTCCTACGAGTAAAATAACAACAGCCACAACTGCTGGCAGCATTGCAAGGCCTATTATAAAGTTCTTCTGATAACCTTCTTTTTTACACATAAACATATATACTGCTGCTATTATGAATCCTATTATAAATGCTGTTCCTATTGCTATTGCTGCTTGAGCTATACTAATTGAACCATCTGATACTGCTGTAAATATTGTATTAAACATACTTATCACTCCTTTAATCTTATTTCCTGTATTTTATTCTTTTTAGCCGCTTTGGTATTACACACATATTACATTGCTTTTTTCTTCCGCGTATAAATCCTCCACCTTATCATTACTGTTTTTATATCTGCCTGCACCTTCGTATGCAGAAGTCTTATGGTTTATATAAAATATACTGCGTGAGCCCTCAGCTTCTTTAACTGGCAGCTCTGTATCCCTATCATAGCCTTCAAGAACATATCTTTTATATTCTGTACCATATTTTGAGAATGAAACCGGATATATCCTAAGGTCTGACAGGCAGGCTGTAAACCACATAGGCACAGCTCCATTTATCTTAATTTCCATAAGATATATATTCTGTGGAAGCAGCCTGTTACCATAACTTCCGCTTTCCAGCCTTACATCGCCTCTGCGCGTTGTAATATTAGTATCAAAGGTAACTCTGAAATCGCCATCATTTTTTTCAAAAAAAGCATATCTGTCATATGAAAGATAAACCTTTGGTTCTAAGTCATATAGTTCTTTAAAATACTCTATTTCCCTTAGCACCTGCCTGTTTAAGCACTCTGTTTCAGATGGAAATATTCCTTTTTCCATATATCTGTATGCATCCTCTAATACAATTGATGTACGGCGTTTATTAACAATTCCATTATATTTTTTCTTGATTTCAAGAAAAACCTTATCTTTTATATCCGGGGTCCCATAACTTCTCATTCTGAGTTTTTCCTTATATACCGGTTTTTCTATTGAACTTCTTATAAGTCTGTTATCCTTTGTGTCATAATAAATATTACTTATACTGTAAAACTGACCATCTCTGTTATACTTATCAGCCTCCATATAATCAGATATACGGTTCAGCAGTTTTCTAAATGTTATCTCATCAAGCATATACTTCTTCTCATATCTGTTAAACACCTCGATTGCCATACGCCTAACCTCCAATCATTATTACAAGCACTTATGACGTTTCATTACTTCACAACGCGTTTTCCTGTGAACAATTGTATAATAATTGGAAAATGTGACTAAATAATGTAAAAAATAAGTAAAAATTGTGATAAATAAAAGGCTGCAAATAAAAAGGCTGCCTTCCTGCAAAGCAGGCGGCAGCCATCTGTTATAAAACCTGATTGTACTACTGTATAATATGAACATCCATCTGATTGAATGGTATTTCAATTCCATTCTTATCAAACTCTGCCTTGTATTCCTCCAGCAGCGTAAATTTTGTATCCCAATAATCCTCTGTTTTTACCCACGTTCTTGTTTCAAGTGTTACACAGGATTCATCAAGACTCTTAACTATAACCTTTATTTCCTTGTCTTTTATTATTGCTGTATTTGCATTGATTATTTTATTAAGCAGTGTCTTTGCAAGCTTAAGATCTGAGGAATAGCCTATTGACATTTCTATATCAAGCCTTCGGTAATCCTCTGCACCCACATTTACAATATTGGAGTTGGATAATGTACCATTAGGAAGCATTACAACCTTATTATCAACTGTTGTAAGCCTTGTATATAAAAGCTCTATCGTTCTGACCGTACCTTCATAATTACCCACTACAATATAGTCACCGACCTTAAAGGGCTTAAATATAAGTATTAATACACCACCAGCAAAGTTAGAAAGTGAACCCTGTAATGACATACCAACAGCAAGTGCTGCAGAACCAAATACTGTTATAAGTGACGTAGTCTGTATTCCAAGCTCATCGATAACCATAAGTATAAGAACTGCATATAATGCAAATCTTATAATTGACATCGTAAAATTAACAACACCTGCATCCAGACTTCCCTTATCGAATACCTTCCTTAAGAACTTTATACTTATAGCAATAACTTTCTTTCCAATAAACCATATTAATAATGCAAATACAATTTTCCACAAGCCTGACAGACCCCAATGGGTAATCTGGCTGATTATTGTGTTTATCTCTGTCATACGTATTCCTTTCTGCCTTTAAAGAAGGGCTTTTAATTATTTACTATTCTTTAATTCAATTAATTTCTGATGCATCTGCTCATCAATCCGTATACTTTCCTTTGCTGCTTCTTCAGCCTTCTTCTCCGCCTCATTTCTTGCCTTTCTGGCAAGCTTAAGACTTTCTTTTGCTATTCTTTCTGCTTCTGCAGCTCTTTTAGCCTCTTCATCAGCTTTAATAGCAAGCTCTCTTGCAAGCTGTGCCTTCTTTTCTGCCTCTAGCTTTGCTGACATGGCTTCATTTTTAATAGTAAGCTCTTTTATCTCTAACTCACTATATTGCTCGTACCTGTATATCACAATGCCCGATGAAGGAAGATTTATCCTGACTTCATAATTATCATTATCATCCTTCTGTATCGTTGAACATACAACTGCCTTACTATCTGTACTTTCTTCATCACAATAATCTGCTGAATTACTATTAAGAAGCAGATGATAACGTCCCATTGCTGGTATCCTAAGAATATAATCCATACGGCTGACAGGTGTAAAATTCACAGCTATAAGCAGCTTTTCACCTGCCTCGCTGATTCTTTCATATGCTAACACAGTTTCAGCAGCATTATAATTGTCTATCCAGTTGAAGCCATCTGTGCTGTCATCCAGCTCATACAAGGCTTTCTCAGACTTATACAGTTCGTTAAGCCTGCCTACATAAGCAAGCATTTTCTTATATTCTGTATCAGTCAGTCTTTCTAAAGCCTCTTTAACACTTTCCTCCCCAGTCATAAGCACGCCTGTATCATTACCAAAGGAAAGACACTTCGTACCAGGATAAGTATATATATATCCCAGCATAGCCCTTATATCCGACAGCCTGCTCTTTAGGCTGTTACCTGCCGCAAGTTCATACACGGAAGCCCCCTCAAGTGCATCATAGGCTAATGATGTCATAAAATGCTCCTTATAATGATAAAACATTTCATAAGTAAGCTTGTTATAGACTCCCTTTCTAAACAATGGATCCTGTTTTATAAACTCCCTTAATTCTTCAGCAAATCCATCATTAAGCTTGTAATCAAAGCCTAGTGAAGTATCCTCATCATTCTCTGTAACGCCAGGCCATCTGCTTGTTTCATCCGCAATGCTTACAGCTCCCGGCTTTATCGTATGTATATAAGCATTCATCTGTTTTATGAAATCAATTGCATCGAGATTCTCGTTGCCACCATACATATTAGGTGTCCATTCTCCAGGATTCTTTCCATAATCAAGATATAGCATAGTTGCTACGTCCGTAAGTCTGATTCCATCTATATCATACCTTTCTAGCCATAATGAAAGATTAGATATAAGAAAGCTCCTTACTTCTCCCTTATCGTATGCAAAGGTTGTAACATCCCTGTATGGTTTTCTGTCAAGTCCTGGCTTAAGATATCCATAGCAGCTACTGCCATCAAAGTTGACAATCCCACGCACATCACATCCAAAATAAGCACCATTCCACTCTAAAATAACTCCTATTGAAGCAGCATGAAGCTTATTTATGAATTTCCTGAAATCATCAGAGCTTCCATATTTAGTTACAGGAACATAATAGCTTGCAGCCGCATAGCTGTATCCTTTTTTACTAAATGTATTGCTGTCTGACATAAGCTGTATGTGTGTATAACCTGTTTTCTTTACATATTTTATAAGGCTGTCCGCCATAGTGCTATAATCAGCATCCGAGCCTGTTATTTCTGCAATATCCTTAAGCCTTACCTCAAGTATTGATATTGTTCCCCTATTAGCTGTCTTTTGTTTATGCTCAAGACCAGCTCTGTTTCTGACTGTGTCCGCCTTGTTTTGCACAATACGCTTTGCCGCTGTGTTTTTAGTAACTACAGAATGTGAATCTGCCTGCCTTGTTGCCGCAAGTGCATAAGGATCCTCCTTTAATACTGTTAAGGAGCCATGAAACTTAATCTCATACATATACTCCGTGCCCGCTTCAAGTCCCGGAATAAACAGCTCATATATTCCATTCTCTGTAATTCTTTCCATCTGGTATATACGGCCATCCCAATTGTTAAAGTTTCCTACTATGCTTACACGCAGTGCATATGGTGCCCATGTTCTAAAAAGTGTACCTTTAACGCCATCCTTTTCGCACTCATGTCCACCCATAAGTTCATATGCTTTATCTTCTGTGCCTTCTGTAAATCTGTTAAACAGATTCTTTGCTGTATCATAATCATCATATGAATACGGATCTACATACTGCCTTACTATACCATTTTTATCTTCTATATTAAGAATATAATTCACCTGCTTCTTTAGTGGAAGAAGTGCTGCGAAGAAGCCTGCGTCATCAACCTTCTCCATCTGCACCTTTTTCTTTCTTTCACTTACAGAAACACTCACCTGTACTGCATCTGGCCGGAATACCTGAATAAGAAAACCTTCTTTTACGCGATGACCTCCCAATATTCTTTTAGGATGACTGCATTCAGAATATACAATTTCTTCTATTGCCGGCCAATCCATCAGCTTATATAACTTATTATCCATATGCATCCCCTTCAATCCTGTTTTTACTTATCGTACCTGTCCATCCATTGCTTAAAAAGACTTGTCCATGCATACACCTGTGGCTGATAATGATTTCCGCCTTTTGTAGCAGTTTCTTTAGTTCCAAGCCCAAGACCATGGCATCCATCTGGAAAAACGTGGTATTCAAACTTAACCCCATGTTTTCTTAATGCCTCAGCAAATAATAACGAATTCTCCAGAGGCACTGCCTGATCATCAAAGGTATGCCATATAAAGCATTCAGGTGTATCCTCTGACACTCTTTTTTCAAGTGATATATCATCTATATATTTGTCGTAATTATTTCCTAACAGCTTCTCAAAGGATCTTCTGTGGGCGTTCTTACCCGCTGTTATAACCGGATAACCAAGCAGCAGTCCATCCGGTCTTATATACTCTTTTTCACAGCCTAGCTCACTCTTTGCAAATGCTTCAAGCATTTCTGTATTCCACATAGTTCCAAGACAGGCTGAAAGATGTCCACCTGCTGAAAAGCCTGCAAGAATAATTCTTTTTGGATTAACATCCCACTCCTTTGCGTGATCTCTTACCCACTTTACTGTATATGCTGCTTCATACACCTGAGTTGGATATGTATATGGAGCAAGGCTGTATCTTAACACTACTGCATTATATCCTAGCTCAAGCATTTTAACAGCTAACGCTTCACCCTCTCTTGGCGAATGATGATCATATCCTCCACCAGGACATATTATAACTAATGGCCTGTTAAACGGATCCTGAGCATCCGGATACATTTCCCTGATATATGTTGTTATAGTCGCTTTTTTATCTGGTGTTTCTAATCCCAGCTTCTCATATGGAAGTTCAATTTCGTATACCTTATGTAACATATGTGCCTCCTTATATTCTGTGTATAAATAAACCGCTTCTTAACTTTGGTTCAAACCATGTTGATTTAGGTGGCATAAGTCTTTTAGCATCAGCAACCAAAAACAGCTCCGCTATTGATGTAGGATACATTGAAAATGCAAGCACACAATCCTTATGACATCTTCTTTCAAGCTCGGAAAGTCCTCTTATTCCGCCTACGAAATCTATTCTCTTATCAGTCTTTGGATCCTTTATTCCAAGTACTGGCTCAAGCAGATTATTCTGAAGTATTGCAACATCCAGCCCATCAACAGGATCATCCGATAATATTTCTTCTTTGGCTGTAAGCTTATACCATTCTCCATCCAGATACATACCAAATACTGCCTTCTTATCTGGCATTACCTCTGTTTCCTTCTTTTCTACTTCAAACTTTTCTGATATCTTTTTTATGAATTCGTCGGTATTATAGCCATTAAGGTCCTTTACTACTCTGTTATAAGGCATTATCATAAGCTCTTCATCAGGGAATAACACAGCTAAGAAATAATTAAATTCTTCTTTTCCTGTATAGTCTGGATGCTCTTCTCTTCTTTTTAATCCAACCTTAACAGCAGAAGCTGCCCTGTGATGTCCATCAGCTATATATATATCATCTATCCCTGCAAATGCTTTTTCTATGTTGTTTACTGACTCAGGCTCGGCAATCTTATATACCTGATGTCTTATTCCATCAGGGGAAATAAAGCTGTATATAGGCTTTTTCTTCTTAGCCTTTGCTACTTCCTCTCTTATAATGGCATCCGCCCTGTATGCAAGAAATATAGGTCCTGTCTGTGCGCTGCATCTGTCTACGTGGTTGATTCTGTCCTGTTCCTTATCCGCCCTTGTATTCTCGTGCTTTTTTATAACATTATTCTGATAATCATCGATGGAGGCGCAGGCAGCTATTCCTGTCTGTACTCTGCCATTCATAGTAAGCTCATACACATAATATGCCTTATCAGTATCAGTAATAAAAGTTCCATCAGCTATTCTTTCATCTAAAAGCTGTCTTGCTTTATCATATACCTCATTGGCATATGTATCTACTGACGAATCAAACTGAGTTTCAGCCCTGTCTATGGCAAGAAACGAAAGTGGTTCCCGTGCCACCTCCCTGCACGCTTCTTCCCTGTTGTATACATCATATGGAAGAGCCGCCACTCTGTCAGCCACGTCCTCATTAGGTCTTATACATTCAAATGCTTTAATAGTTGCCATCGCCACATCCATCCTTTCTTTAATCCTACATAAACATAGTTCTTTTAATATGCTTACTTTACTACGTGTTTAGTATGCAGTAATTCGTGTGCTTTTTCTGATAATGGTTCTTCAAAGTAATCTTTATAGCACTGGATGACCTCAGGATTCTCGTGAGAGAATCTTAAGTTATTCACCTTATCAAGTCCATAAAGTACATTAGTTCTTGCCACAACCTTATCATAATCATCCTTTATAGGCTGTCCGCCTCCATTAATACAGCCTCCAGGGCACGCCATCACCTCAACAAAATCATACTTCACTTTACCCGCTGCTATTGCATCCATAAGCTTTCTTGCATTAGAAAGACTGCTTGCAACAGCAACCTTAAGTATATTGCCATTTATAGTGAACTTTGCCTCTTTCCAGCCTTCAAGTCCTCTTACACATTGGAAAGCATCTGGTTCAGGATTAGTCTTATTAACAAGATAATAAGCACTTCTTAATGCAGCCTCCATAACTCCACCGGTAGCACCGAATATAACACCTGCACCACTTCCCATACCAAGTGGATTATCAAACTCCTCTTCCAAAAGCTCATCGGTCTTAATAAAGAATGACTTAAGCATTCTTTCTACTTCTCTGGTAGTAAGTACCGCATCTACATCGCCTCTGCCATCCCATGTAATCTCATCTTTCTTTGCAAGACATGGCATAATTGATACACAGAATATCTTTTCAGGCTCCACACCAAGCTTTTCAGCATAATATGACTTCGTAACTGCGCCAAACATCTGCTGTGGTGACTTCGCTGTTGAAAGTCTTTCAAGATACTGAGGATATTCTTTCTTTACGAAATTAACCCATCCCGGACAGCATGAGGTAAACATAGGAAGTCCCGATTCTTTAATCTCAGAAAGTCTGTGAAGCAGCTCACTTCCTTCCTCCATAATAGTAAGATCTGCTGAAAATGTTGTATCAAATATATAATCAAAGCCAACCTTTCTTAAGGCTGATACAAGTCTTTTAGCTGTTGCGAATTCCTTGCTTAATCCAAAGCCTTCACCCCAAGCTGTTCTGACAGCCGGTGCAATCTGTACAACTGTTATAATATCTTCATTCTCTACTGCATCAAGAACATATCCAACATCATCTCTTTCCCTTAATGCACCTACTGGACAATTAACAACACATTGTCCACACAGCGTACATTTAGTTTCCTGTATTGTCTTATTCTTAGCTATATTAACTGTAGTTCTTGAACCAGTATTAACAACATCCCATACATGCATTCCCTGTATATTATCACATATCTGAACGCATCTCATGCACTTAATGCACTTGTCATTAGCCCTTAGCAGTGGAAAATTCTTGTCCCACTTATTCTTTTCAAGTATTGAATCATAAGGCATCTCTGATATGTTAAGCTCATTAGCAAGTGACTGTAATGTACAATTTCCACTTCTTACACATGAAGCACATTCGTAGTCATGCTGCGAAAGTATAAGCTTAACATTGGTCTTTCTTGTAGTACGGACCTTTCTTGTATTGGTTCTTATAACCATACCCTCCTGTACTACATTGTTACATGCTGTAACACATCTGTCCTGGCCTTCCACTTCAACTACGCATACACGGCAGGCTCCTATTTCATTCACTTCCTTCAGATAGCACAGAGTAGGCACATCAACTCCAACTTTACGTGCAGCCGCAAGGATAGTTGTTCCGTCTTCGACGGTTATATCTATTCCGTTAATTGTTGCATTTACCATTGTTCTTCTCTGCCTCCTCTAAAAGCTCCGAATCCAAAATGATCACATCTTAAACAGCGTCCAGCCTCCTGGCACGCCTCCTCACATGAAAAGCCATATTCAATAGGTTCGAAATCCTTCTTTCTTTCTGCTGCTTCCCTAAGAGCAACCTCCACTCTTCCACAAGCCACTTTATCCTCATTACTTGCATATGGAATAGTAACATCACACTTAATCTCGTGATTAAAGCCAAGATATTCATCTATATTAGCCGCTGCAACCTTTCCTGCTGCAATAGCTTTAATAACAGTTGCAGGACCTGTTACACAATCGCCGCCAGCAAATACACCCTCTGACAGTTCTCCCTCCTGAGGTGTAATATTACCTGTGTTAAGAGCTGATATAACACCTCTCTGAACCTTAATTCCGTGTTCTTCAAAGCTCTTAGTTTCTATACCCTGTCCAATAGCAACAACTATCAGGTCACTTTCCAGTAATACTTCATCCTTAACTGCTGCCTTAGGAGCTGGTCTGCCATGCGAAACCTTTGATATCATCTGAGGCTTAACAACAAGCCCTATGGCATTGCCTTCCTCATCCTGTCTGATACGGACAGGTGACATAAGCTCAAGTACATCACAGCCTTCAGCCTCTGCACCAACAACCTCCTCTTCAAGTGCTGTCATATCAGCCTTACGTCTTCTGTATACAATACTTACCTTACTTGCTCCAAGTCTTATGGATGAACGTGCAACGTCCATTGCAACATTACCACCACCGATAACGATAACTCTCTTTCCTGTATAATCAGGCATATCTCCATCGCCTATTGCACGAAGCATCTCAACCGCAGATATAATACCACTTCTGGCATCTTCACCTTCAATTCCCATCTTCTTGTCTGCATGGGCACCGATAGATATATATGTAGCATCGTACTCAGCAGTTATATCATCAAAGGATATATCCTTTCCTACACTTATATTCTTCTTGACCTCTATTCCAGTTGAAAGAATAGAATCTATCTCTTCATCAAGCTTCTTTCTTGGGAATCTGTAGTTAGGAATACCATATCTTAACATACCACCAAGTTGTTTTCTTTGTTCAAATATAGTTACCTTATGTCCCATAAGGGCAAGATAATAGGCAGCACTAAGACCACCTGGTCCTCCACCGATTATGGCAACCTTCTTTCCTGTAGCTGGCTCACACTCTGGTACTGGAACTATACCAGCATTATCTACTGCCATCTTCTTAAGTCCACGTATATTAACAGGTGCGTCTATGATAGTTCTCTTACATCTGTTCTCACATGGATGCTCACATATATAAGCACAAGTTGTAGGCATCGGATTATCTCTTCTTATAAGCCTTACAGCATCAGCATAGCGCTTCTGCTGCACAAGTGCTATATAACCCGGAATGTCAACGCCAGCAGGGCAGGACTTAACACACGATACCGGCTGGTTACTGTTGCATGAACAAAAGCCGTTATGTATATGTGACTCAAAATCATCTATACAGCCATCTACTGACTTAAGTGCCAGCTTTGCTGCCTCATAACCTATGGCACAATCTGCTGAATAATATATACCTTCTGCTGTAAGCTTTATATTCTCAACTGTTTCCTCTGTTGCCTCTCCATCAAGCACATTATCAAAAAGTCTTGCAAGCTGTCTTAAACCAACACGACATGGAACACACTTACCACAAGACTGTGCAAGGCACATTTTTATAAATGATCTTGTAAGATCAACCGGACATAATCCTGGTGGAGATGCCACTATTCGTCTTTCAAGATCCTGATACATCGACTCCATTGTAACCTGAGCCTTATCCTTAGTTAATATAGTTAATCTACTCACTAAAAAAAGACCTCTCTTTCCTGAATTTAATATGTTATTGTCTGTAACGTCCCAATATTCTGAATATGAAATAATATTCTCATAATCAAATCATCTGTTCCTACTGCATTAAAAACACACGCAATACAATACCCTTAAAAGTTAAACAAAATATTAATATAACCAAACTATTATAGTGTAACATTACCGTTAATAATTGACAACAAAGGTTATTTCTTTAACAAACTAACGCAAATATCAGAATTCACACGCAAATCATTAATACGCCGTATTACTATGCAAACTTTCACAACCAAGTCCCTTATTATCCAAATAATACACGATATCACCATAAATACACCATACAATTAACTTAATCTAATATTATACTGACACGCTAGATTATGCAAGTGGAAACGGTTATAAGTTTAGTATTCATATGCTTAGAAACTTTAAAAAGGACAGTCGATTTTCTCGGCTGTCCCTTGCAGTTTTGCTTTAATTACTTTTTAAACTTATATTTTCCTTTTCCGTAACCGGATACTGGTTCAATAATATCTGCCTGAACCAGATTTGAAAGGAACTTAGACGCACCTGAACCTTTCAGTTCCAGAAGTTCCATAACTACACTTCTGCCAAACACTTCATCAAAACCAAACTTCTCAAAAAGTCTGTAATCAAAATATAAATTCCCCCATTACTGCCATTAATATAATATTATATCTTAATCACTTTTTTCTTTCAATATTACTATCCAAGTATTGTTATCATATCAGTCACTAATATGTCATATTCAAACATAAAACTTCGGTTTTATTATCCACATAAAAAATGAGACTAAACATTACCTCCATTC
>CAKRKK010000059.1 GCA_934358235.1 uncultured Lachnospira sp. | reverse complement strand
CCATATCCAGCATCTCATCAGCCTCATCAAGAATAACCATGTTAATATTATCAAACTTAACAGTCTTTCTTCTCATATGATCCATAACTCTTCCTGGTGTGCCAACTATTACCTGAACGCCAGTTTTTAAAGACTTTATCTGTCTTACAATCTCCTGTCCTCCATATACTGGAAGCACCTTTATATCGCTCATATATTTGGCAAGCTTTCGTATCTCCTCAGCCACCTGGACTGCAAGCTCTCTGGTAGGACAAAGAACAATTGCCTGTGGCTTCTTTAACTGCGGATCAATCTTCATAAGCATAGGGATAGTATAAGCTGCTGTCTTACCTGTACCAGTCTGTGCCTGTCCTACTACATCTATCCCCTCACATACAGCCGGAATAGCCTGTGTCTGTATAGGTGATGTCTCCTCAAAGCCCATATCCTCAATCGCTCTTAATATTCTTTCATCAATATTTAACTCTTCGAATTTCATTCATTTCCTCATTTCTTTTAGATGTGCTTACCAATATATGCTTATAGCATTCCTATTGTAACCTGTCTTTTTATATATCTTACTTTAATGTCTAACTTATAAATAATACATTACCAATGTAAATAAGTCAAAATTTATTAATTTATTTTTTTATTATTTTTTGCATTGTTTATTTATTTAATTCAGGCGGTGTTCCCGGTTTATTTTATTTTTTATTTTTATTGTTTTAAGGGGCATTTTAAATACTGCATTTTCTCCAGAGTATTCCCAGGACTTTTAAATGCTTTGCAATTTCTCATAAAAACAAGTATATTATGATGTATGTGTAAAATTTACGCAGCAATATAGCAATAACAAATAATTATCTAGAAAGGATTGTACCTATGATACTATCTTGTAATAATATAAGTAAATCATTCGGAACGGACGTTATTATAAAGTCCTGTTCTTTTAATATTGAAGACCACGAAAAGGCTGCAATTGTAGGTATTAATGGTGCCGGCAAATCTACTCTTCTTAAGATAATAACTGGTCTTGAACCCTCAGATACAGGTCTTGTCACTCTCGCTAAGGACAAGACTATTGGATATCTTGCCCAGCAGCAGGCTCTTGGTCACAACAACACCATATATGATGAATTATTATCTGTTAAGCAGTATGTTCTTGATATGGAACAGACGCTTCGTGACATTGAACAGCGTATGAATACATCCTCAGGTGAAGAGCTAGAGCTTCTTATGAAGAAATACTCAGACCTCAATCACGAGTTCGAGATGAATAACGGCTATGCATATAAAAGCGAAATCACAGGAGTGCTTAAAGGTCTTGGTTTTTCTGAGGAGGACTTTTTGCTTGATGTAGATACACTTTCCGGTGGACAGAAAACGCGTGTTGCACTCGGCAAGCTTCTTCTAGCACGTCCTGATATCATTCTTCTTGATGAGCCTACTAACCACCTTGATATGGAATCAATACGCTGGCTGGAGAACTATCTTCTTAATTATAACGGTGCCGTACTGATTGTTGCCCATGACCGTTACTTTCTTGATAAAATAGTAACCAAGATTATTGAACTTGATAATGGTGTTGCAACAGTATTTTCTGGTAACTATACAGACTATGCTTCCAAAAAGGCTATTCTAAGAAATATGAAGCTTAAGGAGTACTTAAACCAGCAAAGAGATATAAAGCATCAGGAGGAGGTTATAACCAAGCTTAAGCAGTTTAACCGCGAAAAATCTATTAAAAGGGCTGAAAGCCGCGAAAAAATGCTTGATAAAATGGAGCTTGTCGATAAACCTCAGGAATTAAACGACAAAATGAATATAAAGCTAGAGCCTAACATAATCAGCGGCAATGATGTTCTTACTATAACAGGTCTTACTAAGAGCTTTGATGCTGTCACTCTTTTTGATAATATAGATGTTGATATAAAAAGGGGAGAACGTGTAGCACTTATTGGCAATAACGGAACTGGTAAAACAACTATTTTAAAGCTGATTAACGGAATTATAGAGCCCGATTCAGGTTCTATATATCTTGGAGCTAAGGTCAATATTGGTTATTATGACCAGGAGCACCATGTACTTGATCCTGATAAGACTATATTTGATGAAATACGTGACAGCTACCCACAGCTTAATAACACACAGATAAGAAATACTCTTGCTGCATTTCTCTTTACAGACGAAGACGTATTTAAATACATACGCGAATTGAGTGGTGGAGAACGTGGACGCGTATCTCTTGCAAAGCTTATGCTTTCCAATGCTAACTTCCTTATATTAGATGAGCCAACCAACCATCTTGACATAGTATCTAAGGAAATTCTTGAAAATGCGCTTAATAGTTATACCGGAACTGTGCTCTTTGTATCCCATGACCGTTATTTTATTAATGCAACTGCGACACGTATAATTGAACTTGCCAATAAAACTGTTGTCAATTATATAGGAAATTATGATTATTATCTTGAAAAACGGGATATACTTAGTGCAAAGCCTGTTAATGCCAATGCCGCCCTAAGTACTGCTTCCTCTAAGGCTTCCGATTCCAGAGCTAACTGGCAGGAAGAAAAAGTCAGACAGGCACAGCTTAAGAAAATCAAAAATGAACTAAAACGTACCGAGGATAGGATAGCAGCAGTTGAAAAACGTATAGAAGAGCTTGACAATATGTATGCAGATCCTTCTATAAGCAGTGATACAGCCAGGCTTATGGAAATTCATACTGAAAAAGAGTCTTTAAGTACTGAGCTTGATGAATTATACGATAAATGGGGAGAGCTTACCGACTTATCCTGATTAGCTATTCATTTTAATATTAAGAATACCATCGCTAAAGCCACGAAAAATGCCGAAAAAAGGCAATTCTTAAACGGTTTTTATTGACAAAAGTGCACATATGGAGTATAAATAATTTATACTTATTATTACCTATTTCATTTAAGGAGGATGTAGTTTATTATGAATAAGACAGAATTAGTTGCTGCAATCGCAGAAAAGGCCAGCCTTTCTAAGAAGGATGCAGAGAAGGCTTTAAAGGCTTTTACTGAAACAGTTGCTGAAACATTACAGAATGGTGATAAGATTCAGTTAGTTGGTTTTGGTACATTTGAAGTAGCTGAAAGAGCTGCCAGAACAGGTAAGAACCCTCAGACAGGTAAGGAAATCAAGATTCCTGCTTCTAAGGCACCTAAGTTCAAGGCTGGTAAGGCTTTAAAGGATACTGTTAATAAGTAATCTTAGAAAAAGTGATTTTTCTGATAATATTATGGCTGTCACTTATGTGACAGTCTTTTTTTGACATTAAGGCATAAAAGAAAGGCATAAGCTATTATGGAAATAGAGAAAAAATATCTTGTATCACACATTCCACCAGACCTTGAGCAGTTCAACTGTCGTCATATAGAACAGGGATATCTGTCTACCTCACCAGTTGTAAGAGTCAGACGTGATAATGATAGTTATTATCTTACATATAAAGGGAATGGCATGATGGTACGCGAAGAATATAATCTTCCTCTTACTAAGGAAGCCTATTACCATCTTCTTAAAAAGGCTGATGGTAACATAATAACTAAAAAAAGATATGAAATTCCTGACAATACAGGACACACCATTGAACTGGATATATTTGAAGGAGTCTTTAGCGGAACTGTTCTTGCCGAGGTTGAATTCTCTTCTGTTGAAGATGCCAACAGTTATACCCCTCCTGATTTCTTTATAAAAGAGGTTACTAATGATCCGGCATTTCATAACAGCAATATGAGTAAAAAGAGGTTTGACTAATGAAAAGATTAACTGACATATTAGATATACATCCCGATATAACGCTGGAAACACTCCAGCGTGCACGTATGGCTGCTTATACTCTGATTAAATGGCTGCTATGTTCTTCTCTTTTAGGAACTGTCATCGGCTTTGTTGGTGCTGTCTTCTATAAGGCACTGCAATATGTAACTAATCTTAGGACAACCTACAGCTTTACATTATACCTGCTCCCATTAGCTGGTATAATAATTATATTTTTATACAGACTTGCACACGAAACTAATAATACCGGAACTAATCTGGTTATATCAGCAATCCAGTCAAATGTTGAGGTTCCCGTAAAAGTTGCTCCATTAATTATAATATCTACACTACTCACACATTTATGTGGCGGCTCGGCTGGACGTGAGGGTGCAGCCTTACAGGTAGGAGGCTCTCTTGGTGATTTCTTTGCCAAGCTGTTTCATTTTGATGATAAGGATACACGTATTATGATTATGTGCGGCATGAGCGCATGTTTTTCAGCCTTATTCGGAACGCCTATATCTGCTGCTATATTCTCAATGGAGGTCATAAGCGTTGGTGTTATGTATTACGCTGCACTTGTTCCTTGTATTATATCAGCTCTTATTGCACAGGGAATAGCCAGCCTGCTGGGTGTCACCCCGACTGCCTTTGCCATAGGAGAAGCCTGCGGATTCAATATATCAACAGGCGTGCGTTTCCTTATCATGTCAGTACTTTTCGCACTTGTAAGTATTGCCTTCTGCTATATACTTCACACCTCTGCAAAGCTGTACTCAACATATATTGTAAATCCTTACATAAGAATAGTCATTGCCGGCATTATAGTTATTGTACTGCGTTTACTATTTCAGACAACTGATTATCTTGGTGCTGGTGCTCCTATGATTGCCTCAAGCTTTATTAGCAGTTGTGCCTGGTATGTTTTTATCCTGAAAATGCTCTTTACAGCAGCAACTCTTGGAGGTGGCTTTAAAGGTGGCGAAATAGTTCCTACCCTTTTTGTTGGTGCTACGCTTGGAAGCTTTCTGGCTCCAATATTTGGTCTTCCAGTTGGCTTATGTGCTGCATGTGGCATGGTAAGTGTATTCTGTGGTGTCACTAACTGTCCACTTACCTCATTTATTATATCAATAGAGATGTTTGGATTATCATCTATGAAATTCGTCATAATCTGTATCGCCATAAGTTATATGCTTTCAGGTTATTACAGCTTATATAACAGCCAGAAGATTGTGTATTCAAAGTATAAGACAGAATATATTAATAGAAGGTCGCATTGATTAGAAAGCCTGTTGTTTGTTTATTTATGTAAGCTTTCTATTATTAAATCACTTTAATAACTTCCAATATAATAGCCGGGATGATATGCAGACTTTAGTAAGATGTACTTGAAATTTCTGACATCTGCTAAAGCCTGTTTATCACCCCGGCATCTTAAATCGTCAAAAGTAATTTAATGAAAGTTGCTTAAACAAAATATTATTTATAGAATTCCTCCTCTGGCAGCTTACCGCCTACTGCAGCAGGATTCGCATCATATAATACCTTAAGATAGCTGCTTATCTTAAGCTTAGCGGCTTCACCTGTTATAAGTGTTATATTACACTTAGGTATAGCCTGCTTTGCTACTGCCGCTTTAGTAATATCATACTTTTCAACAAGCTCTGAAGCTGTATCTACATTCTCATTTACATAATCTACTGAAGTTTTATATTCTTCCAGAAACTTTTCAACCGCTGTTTTATTCTTATTATAGTATTCAGTATTAACTACTACAACTCCCGTTACAACACTACTGCCGTCATTAGCAGTCTTTTCCCATTCTGCTGTTACATCCAATGCTATTTTTACAGACTGGTTCTTCATAAGAACAGTTGTTGCAAAGGGCTGTGGAAGCATTACTACCGTTTCATCCTTTGCAGCTGCCATAATTGCTGCTACCTCAGCAGCCTCCGATTTGAATTCAATTGTGACATCCTTATCTGGATTAATACCATTTGCAGTAAGAAGATATCTTAATGTATATTCTGGCGTTGTACCTTTTCCCGTTGTATATATAGTCTTTCCTTTAAGATCAGCTACTGACTTGACCTGTTCCTTATTATCCAGTATATATAACACACCAAGAGTATTTATGCCAACTACTGATACTTTTCCCTGGCTCTTATTATAAAGTGTTGCTGCTGCATTACATGGCATCGCAGCTATCTGTATATCTCCCTTTATAAGCTCTGCTGTGAATGAATCTGCTGCCGCCTCTATCTGAAAGGTATAATTATTAGCTGTCTTTCCTGCTTCATTATTGTCCATCAGCTTAACCATTCCCATTGCTGTTGGTCCTTTAAGTGCAGCCACCTTTATATCCTGGCTTGTATATGCTGTGCCTGTGCCATCTGTCTGTTCTTCCTTCTGTTTCCCATTACCGCCATTGTCATTATCAGCCTTATTATTTTGCTGGCATCCTGCAAGAACAGAACACGCAACAACTAATATAAGCATAAATGCTGCTACTTTACTTAATCTCTTCTTCATATCATTCCTCTTTTCCAAATATAAATCTTCTCTTACTGTTTTTTCCATTCTTTGATTACTATCTGAAGTGATGGCTCTCCACGATATACATTAATATCAGGATAATAAACAACCAGAATTCTGCTTCCCTGTTCTGGTATTAGATCCGCTTCGCTGACGCCAAACTGTACTGCATTCATAAGGCAGCCGTCATCTGCTTCTAATACCATTCTTAGTACATTTTTATTCTGTCCTACAAGTCTGGCTGATTTAACATATAATCCCCTGTCTGCAAATACAGGCTTTTCATTGCCCTTTCCAAATGGCTCTAGCAGCTTTAACTGCTTTACAAGCCCCATGCTTATATACGAAAGTGGCATAGGAACATCTATCCAGGTCTTTGGTATAAGATCATTATCAGTTAATGTTGTATTGTCATTTAACATTCTTCTGAAAATATCAATGTTATCTTTTTCTAATGATAAACCAGCAGCCATCGGATGTCCACCATATTTAGTGAGAACATTTTTACATTTATTAATCTCCTCTGCCATATTATAGCCCTCTATCGAGCGTCCTGAACCCTTAGCTTTGTCTTCTGAATTGGTAATGACAAATGTAGGTCTATAGTAGCGTTCCTTAATTCTTCCAGCTATGATACCTGCTATGCTTTCGTGACAATCAGGAAGATATACAACCAGCACTTTATCCTTAAGCATTTCCTCAGCTTCAACAAGTTCAACTGCCTTTGCTGTTTCTTCCTCTGTCATCTGTTTACGCTCATCATTAAGTGTTATAAGCTCCCTCGCCATAGTGCGTGCCTTTTCCTTATTCTTACACATCATCAGTTCAATAGCCTTTTTAGCTGTATCTAAACGTCCACTTGCGTTAAGGCAGGGGCCTATTACAAAGCCTATATGATAAGAGCTTATATCGTTAATATCAACCCCACATTCCTCCACAAGCGTTCTAAGTCCTATATTATTGGTGTGTGCTATATGCTTAAGTCCGTACTTTACAACAACTCTGTTTTCATCTATAAGGTCTACTATATCTCCAACGGTTGCAATTGCCATAAATTCCAGGAACTCTTCAAGCTCCAATACATCAGCACCTATACGTTTATATACAATACTTATAAGCTTATAAGCTACTCCCGCCCCACACAGTAACTTAAACGGATACTTACAATCCTCCTGTTTCGGATTAACTACTGCATCGGCTGGCGGAATGTGGTACTCTCTTTTCCCTTCTACATCATCAAATGGAACATCATGATGGTCAGTTACTATTACTGTCATGCCATTATCCTTGGCATACTTTACCTGTTTATATGCTGATATGCCATTATCACAGGTTATTATTGTATCTATATTTTCTGCCAATGCATTATCTATAAGCTTTTCATTGATTCCATATCCATCATTAATTCTATGTGGAACAACATAATCAACATCGGCACCTGCCTGCATAAGCCCTTTATATAGTATATATATAGAACATATGCCATCTATATCATAATCACCTATAATGCGTATTCTGCATTTTCTTTTTATCTTTTCAATTATTATATCAGCAGCACACATTAAATCCTTCATGCTCTCAGGATTATGCATATCCTTAATACTGCCATTAAGGTACATATTGATATCAGAAGCATCACATATATCCCTGTTCCTTATAATTCTTGCAATGACCTGGTCTATCCCGTACCTATCTGCTATCTGCTTAAACTCTGCTTTCTTTGCATATACTCTCCAGTCACTTTTCATAACCTTTTCCTCACAATCTGATATATAGCCTGGTTTTAGTAAAGTTCTTTATATATATTAAAATGCATCCACTCCAGACTGCCAGAATATAATCAATATATTCTATATATCTGAATATGGATGCATTTACCTGATTATCTTTTTATATATTTATCTGGCTTATTAAACCTGAGCTCCATCAGGACCTATCTTGGCTGCTTTCGCTTTCTTACTTACAGCCTCATCTATAACGCCTCTATTCTTGCCACCAAGTATATACCAGAATGAGCTTGTAAGGAATACTGAAGAGTAGAATCCACAGATAATACCTACAATAAGAGGAAGTGAAAACTCTTTTACTGATGTAACACCAAGAATATAAAGCATAACAAGCATAATAAGAGTTGTTATTGTTGTATTAATATTTCTTGTTATTGTACTTGTTACTGCTGAGTTAACAAGCTCTGTTATATTAGTCTTAGAATTAGCACTCTTTAATAATTCCCTGATTCTGTCAAAGATAATAATAGTACCATTAATAGAATAACCTACGATAGTAAGCATACAAGCTATAAATGTGTTACCTACTGGTACTCTGAATACTGCATAAAATGTAATAACTACTAATACATCCTGTAAAAGA
This sequence comes from uncultured Lachnospira sp., assembly GCA_934358235.1. Taxonomy (GTDB): domain Bacteria; phylum Bacillota; class Clostridia; order Lachnospirales; family Lachnospiraceae; genus Lachnospira. The sequence goes on along the minus strand of CAKRKK010000059.1, from coordinate 2,917 downwards.
GCCATAACTGCAGCAAGTGCAAACTTGATATCTCTGAATCTGGCAAAAATGTATATAAGCATAGCGATTGTTGCAAGTACAACTGAAAGAATAGCATTCTTCTTCATAGTACTGCTGACTGATGAACTGATTGTGTCAGATTCAACTATAGAACCCTCCTGAAGAGGATACTTTTCAGTAACCGCTGTTTCAATTGCTTCTCTTTGTTCAAGTGAAAGATCTTTTGTCTTAAATGTTACCTTTGTTGAATTCTGAACCTTCTGCTGCTGCACCTCTGTTATGCCAGCCGCTTCTCTTATAACAGGAATAATACCATTTTCTATCTCTGACTGTGAATATTCCTTATCAAAGGTAAAGCTTGTTGTTGAACCACCAACGAACTCAAGGCTGAAATTAAGTGCTCTGTTGCCTACTGCACTCTGTACGCCCATAGTTACAAAACCAACAATTATAAGAACAACTGATACTGTAATAGTCCATTTTCTTAAAGAAAGTATATTATATGTTCTTCTATGAACTGTCTTTCCATACATACCTGGCTTTGTAAGGCCAAAGTTATAAAACAGCTTCATTATAACCTTTGTAATAACAAGCGCTGTAAATATAGATACAATATTACCAACTGCAAGAGTTATAGCAAAGCCCTTAACAGGACCTGTACCAAATATATAAAGAACAATAGCTGCAATAAGAGTTGTAACATTACCATCTACAATAGCTGAGGTAGCCTTGTTGTAACCTGCAAGAATAGCATTTTCAACACTTCTTCCAGCAGCAATCTCTTCTCTGATACGTGTATATATGATAACATTAGCATCAACCGCCATACCGATACCAAGGATAATACCTGCTATACCAGGAAGTGTCAATGTAAGATCGTATACACTTACAAGGAAAAGAACGAGTGTTGTGTATATTATAAGTGAAAGTGTTGCAACAACACCTGGCACTCTGTATATAGCAATCATAAATATGCATAAAAGCACGAAGCCTATACCTGCTGCAATAAGACTTGAATGAATAGCATCCTGTCCTAACTGTGCACCTACTATATTAGAGCTGGCTTCCTTAAGTGTAAGTGGAATAGAACCAATTCTTATATATGTAGCAAGATTATCCGCTGCTTCGTATGTTTCCATTCCTGTGATAGATGCACTACCACCTGTTATTGCTGTGTTAACTGTAGGATAGCTGACAACAGAGCCATCATATATGATGTATATTCTGCTTCCTATATTCTTAGATGTAGCATCAGCAAACTTATCTGAGCCCTCATCTGTAAATGTAAGTGATACACCATATGGTGTACTCTCATTAGAAGATGTATCTGAATATGCCTGTGCTGCCTTAACATCTGAACCGGTAAGGAGTGGTGTGTACTCCTGTCCCTGTGACCATGCAGTATATCCAGTATAATCAAGGAATTCAAGAGAACCAGGTGTTCCTAATTCGGTAAGAATCTCATTAGCATCTGTTACGCCAGGAATCTCAACTGTTATTCTCTTATCGCCTTCCTTGTATACCTGGGATTCTGTACTTCTTCCCTCTATACGTTTTTCAAGCTTATAAATGGTATCCTCAATATCCTGTGAGGTTGGATTATCCTCCTGAATCTCATATGTTATGCTGACACCACCTGCCAGGTCAAGACCAAGATTGATGTCCTTGGCACTGCCATAGCCTTTTCCATTCATTCCAAAGAACGTTGTAAGTGTCAGACCTACAAGTAAAACAAGAATGATAATGCTATAGCTGATCTTCTTAGTTAAATTGTACTTCATGTTACCTTTTTAATACTCCCTTCAATACATATATTTTTAATCTTCCTCTGCCATCGCAGCCCTTATCATAATTGCACATTCAATTCTCTTCTTCTGCATCTCACAGCCAACATCATAAGCATCATTAATGTTTCCGTGGAAGTTGTAAGAGTTCGCGGCACACCCACCACTACAATAGAACTTAGCAAAACAGTTCTTACACTTTTCCTTTGAATATACATTACAATTCTTAAAACTATCTCTTATATCATTACGTGTAATACCTTCATCAACATTACCCATAAGGAAATCTTCGTTACCTACAAACTGATGGCATGGATAGAAATCACCCCAAGGAGTAACTGCTAAATACTCACATCCTGAACCACATCCTGACAGTCTCTTTGCTACACAAGGACCGCCACTTAAATCTATCATAAAGTGGAAGAAGTTAAATCCGTTACCAGCCTTCTTTCTCTTTATGATTTCCTTTGCAAGCTTATCATACTGCTCAAATATAACTGGAAGGTCTTCTTCTCTTATTGCATATGAATCTGTTGGCTGTGCAACAACCGGTTCGACCGATATCTGTTCAAAGCCTTCATCTGCTAAATGTAAAACATCCTCTGAGAAGTCGAGATTATTATGTGTAAATGTGCCTCTTACATAGTAGTTCATCTGGTTACGGCTCTTGGCAACCTTCTTGAACTTAGGCATAATAATATCATATGAGCTTCCATGATTATTTCTTGTTGGACGCATAAGGTCATTAATCTCCTTACGTCCATCTATACTGAGTACGATATTTCCCATCTCTTTGTTAGCGAAATCAAGTATTTCATCATTAAGAAGAACTCCATTAGTTGTAAGTGTAAATCTGAAATTCTTGTTATGCTCTTTCTCAAGGCTTCTTCCGTATTCAACAAGCTGCTTTACAACCTCAAAATTCATAGTAGGCTCACCACCAAAGAAATCAACCTCAAGATTCTTTCTTGAACCAGAATTAGCAACAAGAAAATCAAGTGCCTTTTTACCAACCTCAAAGCTCATAAGAGCTCTTCTTCCGTGGTATTCCCCCTCCTCTGCAAAACAGTACCTGCATGCAAGATTGCAGTCGTGTGCTATGTGAAGGCAAAGTGCCTTTACAACTGTAGGTC
>CAKRKK010000058.1 GCA_934358235.1 uncultured Lachnospira sp. | reverse complement strand
ATTTAAAAGATTGATGAATGGATGCATGCTCTCATATGGGTAACTGAGTAAAACATCCTTCTTAGCTATCTGATCTACTATAGACTGCTTCGTATCTATATATTTACAATTCTGTGGAACTCTTCTTTCATAAAAAAGCTCTTTTCTCGTTCTTAAATCATCCTGTATTTTCGATATAAAAGACATCTCTAATGGTGATTCTGAATAAAATACCTGCTTCTTATCCAGCTTTAATTCACTGCATAAAGCAGATATAACCTTATCATCAAGAACTCTTGAATACTCTAACTTAACAGGACACAGTCTTCTTCTTTCTTTAATAAGCTGCTCCATAGTATCTCTGTAATCCATATCTTCGTCAAAGAAGGCTTCATCCATATCTATATCTGCATTTCGTATAATCCTTATAAGAGACTTACTCTTAACTCCATATTTCTTAAATATCTTAGGCAGAAAATGCAGTATAAGCTCCTCGACCAGCATATATTTACGACTATCCGATGGTATTGGAATAAGCCTGTCAAATATACCATTACTACAAGGTACAAGACCTATCTTGTCATTATTCTTAGATCCAAGTAAAGCAACTGCATATATTTCCTTATTTTTAAGAAATGGGAATGGATTCTTCTTTCCAATAACCTGTGGCGACAATATAGGAAGTATCGACTTATTAAAATAATTCTCAAGATATACCGCATCAGAATACTCCACATCATTGAAGCTTATAAGCTTTACTCCCTGCTTATCAAACTCATACATAAGCTTATTATATATTCTGTCTTTCTTATGTAATAATTCCCTTGTTTCTGTAAATACAGCTTCAAGCTGCTGTTCCGCCGTCATCATAGACTTATTATCAAAGCCAGTAGTCCTTTCCTGTTTGCTTTCCTTTGCCAGCAGCATCTGGTCATATAAAGAACCAACTCTTACCATATAGAATTCATCAAGATTACTGTTAAATATTGAAACAAATGTTAATCTTTCACACAATGGCACCCTTGAATCATCTGCTTCATCTATAACACGTTCATTAAACTTAAGCCATGACAACTCCCTGTTTGCAAAAAAAGGCAGCTTATCTGCGTGCTTACGATACTTTTCTTCTACCGCTTTCAACATTTTATGAACGTCCTCCACCTCATTTCTAATCATAACATCCTTTTTAACTTCTTCCATCTTAGCCATATCGCAGCTCACGTTATCAGCCTTAGAATCATTTACCTCTGTTTTATCTACCTTAATATCATTTACCTCTGCTTTATCTGCATTTGTATTATAATCTGTCATATCCATCTTCTTACCCTTTATTTTTTTTAAGACACTGTTTATATTTAATCTCCAAAACATATTCCCATCGCCTTTGCTTCTTTTATTATGCCGGATTCAGGATCTACCGTCTTTAATCTGCCTGCAACCTCTCTTAATGCCACCTTATCTATCTGGTTATTCTTAACACATACCATATAACCATATTCCTTATTTATAATAAGCTCAGCAGCCTTGGCTCCTAACCGTGAAGCTAATACCCTGTCATATGCGCAAGGACTTCCACCACGCTGTACATGTCCTGGAACAGTAACTCTTACCTCCTGACCGGTTCTTTCCATAATTCCTGCACCTATTCTGTATGCTGCTGATGGAAAATGCTCTCTTTTTCTTATCTCCTTAAGCTCTTTCTTAGAAAACTCTAATTCTTCCTTAGATATAATTCCCTCAGCAACTGCTAATATAGTAAAATGCTTCTTTTCCTTACTTCTCTTATTAATAGCTTCAACTACTTTATCAAGATCATATGGAATCTCTGGAATAAGAATAACATCTGAGCCGCCTGCCATACCAGCATGCAAGGTAAGCCAGCCCGTTTTATGTCCCATAAGCTCAACTATAAACACTCTGCTATGTGAAGCTGCCGTTGTATGTATACAATCAATTGTATTCGTTGCTATATCTACTGCAGACTGAAAGCCAAAGCTTACATCAGTTCCAACAAGATCATTATCTATTGTCTTAGGAAGTGTTACAACATTCAGCCCCTCCTCACTTAACAGATTCGCTGTTTTATGGGTTCCATTCCCTCCAAGTATGACAAGACAATCTAATCCAAGCCCTTTATACGTCTTTTTCATAGATGCTACCTTATCCCTGCCATTCTCATCTGGCTCTGTTATTTTCTTAAAAGGTGTTCTTGAGGTTCCAAGAATAGTACCACCCACTGTCAGTATCCCCGAAAAGTCAGCTACATTCATAAGCATATAATTGTTGTTGATAAGTCCCCTGTATCCATCTAAAAAACCATATATCTTTACATCTGGTATTCTGTTATACAGGCTCTTTGCCACGCCTCTCATCGCAGCATTTAAAGCCTGACAATCACCACCACTTGTTAACATTCCAATCTTCATAACAAACCTCTCATTCCTGCACACATTTATTTCTATGTTTCTTCTCTAATAATATGTCTGTATCAGGTGTACACAGACATAAACCGGCAATTTCCCGTATTCGATAATTTATGATATATATGCTTTGTGAAATTCATCTGTACTTTTATGTAAAATCTATGTAAATTTATTTTCACTAGCATATGTATTATTAATTAAGTGTCAACTAGCCATAAAATGCTTATTTGTACAGGCATAATTGCCTTTTAGTCTTTTCTTTACTTTACATCATACAATTATTTCTATAATTTTACAATTATTTCGACTGATATATTTCAATTATTTCACAATTATTTTATGTTTATGATTATTTATGATTATTTATAATAATTATTTTAGCCTGTGAAATATGCTGTTTCTATTTACAATATATGATAAAATACACCTGATGGTTTTTATCTGCCACTTACAGGATTATGTCTTAGCGCACCTGACATTAATCCCTTACAAAAAATATATTAAAAAAGCGCGGAAACGAGGATTTATTTTTATGACACGTAAAGAAATAAACGAAATAAAATCACAATTTAATATAGAAGATTGTGGAATATTAAGATTGTGCGGATGCTATGTTGATGGCGAAAAAAACAAGGTCACAGCCTTTAATGAAACCTTTCTTAACCTTCCGGAAGAAGAACGCCACAAGTATCTTGATATTCTTAAAAAATGTCTTTCAGGCACTCCGGGTAAGAATCTCATTGATATGAAATTCACTCTTGATGCTTATGGAAAAGAGAAGCCAAGGGATTTTCTTTTAGAATTAAGAAAATGTGAATTAAAGGATGACTCTCTTCTTAACAGGTTATATGACAATATAATAGCCAATTACTATTATCCTGGTAATTACCTTATTCTTCTTGTTAACCAGACCTATGATGTTCCTGGTGTTACCGCAGATAACATAGGTATGGAGGATGCCTCAGACGAGGTATATAGCTATATTCTTTGCTGTATATGTCCTGTAACACTGTCTAAGGCTGGCCTTGGCTACTTTGAAACAGACAAAGCCTTTCATAACCAGACACAAAGCCATATGGTGGATAACCCGGATATAGCCTTCTTATTTCCGGCATTTAACAACAGAAGTGCTGATGATGAAAGTATATTATTCCATAGTAAGGATACTGATGATTTCCAGCAGAACTTTCTTAACGCTGTACTAAGCTGTGAGATTCCGCTTCCAGCCAATGTGCAAAAGGAAACCTTCAATAATCTTGTAACTGAAACTCTTGGTACAGACTGCAGTTATGAAACTGTCAAGAACATTCACGAAAATCTGAATGAACTCATAGAAGAACATAAGTCCATATCAAGTGCACCAGTAATGCTTGACAAAACTGAGGTTAAGGAAATTCTTGAAAAGAGTGGTGTTGCCAACGAACGTCTTACTGATTTTGAAGAACACTTTGAAATGGCTGCTGGTGAAAATGGCAGACTTGCTGCTACTAACATAACCCCATCCCGTAAGTTTGAGGTAAAAACACCTGATGTTGTAATAAAGATTAACCCGGATAAAACTGACCTTGTTGAAACTCGTATGATAGATGGAAAGCAATGCCTTGTTATCCAGATTGATGAACGCCTTGAGGTCAATGGAATATCTGTTAATCCAGATACTGGAGAAGTTATAGATAGAACCAATGAAGAATAAAACACATTTTCTATATAAATAAAAAACGGCAGGAAAACAGTTGTGTTTAAACTTGTTTTCCTGCCACTTTTTATAACTTTCTTAATGTAATGCATATATTTATCTACAATTAATACATATGAAGCTATACTGCCACATATATTAACTGCTTATTTAACCTTAAAGAACTCCATCTCTTCTCTAAGCTGTCCGGATATCTTCATAAGACCACTAGCTTTTTCTGCAAGCATAGAAATTGTTGCTGTAAGCTCCTGCATAGATGCTGTTGTCTGCTGTGCAGATGCTGCATTCTCCTCAGATATAGCAGATAAGTTAGATACAACATCATTAATCTGCTGTCTTGCCTCATTACAAGAATCTGCATTACTTTCTATGACTGCTGTTTCTCTTCTTGATACATCTATTCCATCTCTTACATCAATAAAGCTGTCCTTAGTTGCATTGAGTTTATCTAACTGCTCACGTATAAGAAGCTTTGTATCATCCATATCCTTTACAGTCTTTTCTGACTCTGTCTGAAGCTTTTCTATAATTTCTTTGATTTCTCCTGCCGCTTCATCTGACTGAGAAGCAAGCTTCTGAATCTCAGATGCTACTACTGCAAATCCCCTTCCGGCTTCTCCCGCTCTTGCCGACTCTATAGAAGCATTGAGTGCAAGAAGACTTGTCTGGTCAGCAATATTAGTAATAAGTGCTGCTGCTTCTCCGATTCTTTCAACAGACTGGTTAGTTATATTTATCTGATTAGCTATCTTATTAATAGAATCATTAGTATGGTCATTAGATTCCGATAATTCGCCCATTGTATTCATAGATGCATTACCAGCTCTGCCCATAGCATTAGAAGCATCTGTAAGACTTGAAACCTTTTCAACTATCTCACTTATCAGCTCACCCATATTGGCAACCTGTGCTGAAGCATTCTGAATTTCTTCTGCCTGTGAAACTGCACCCTTAGATATATCCTCAACTGCACTTGAAATCTCTTCTGTTGCTTTATTTGACTGATTAGCTGAGCTTGTCATCTCCTCACCTGACCTATGAAGCTCTGAGGCTGTATTCTTAAGATTAGATACTATTTCCTGAAGCCTGTCAATAAGTGTCTGAACGGAATTAGCCATCTGACCAACCTCATCCTTTCTTGAAAGGAGCTCTTTCTTAACATCTACTGTAAGATCACCCTGTGATAAAGAAACAAACAATCTGTTAACCATCACAAGTGCATTAGCAAGTCTTGTTGATATTACTGTAGCTACTGCTGCAACTACAATAAGAACTACAATTGATACTGAAATAAGTGCTATAATCTTCTGCATAATAAATGAAGTTATATCTGTTCTTGGCTGGCCTGAAAACATCATACCAACAACACTACCACTAAAGTTCTTCAATGGAATATATACGCCTGTATAATCCGTTCCATCTATATCAACATGTGATGTTGTATAGGTTACACCTGTCTTAACCTTTTCCCATACCTTATCCTCTGCCTTAAGATTTAACATTCTCTTATTGCTGGAATCCTTGAGTGATGTAAGCTTACAATCAACACCCATAAATACTGCAAGATCTGCATCACTATTTTCTGTAAACTTATCTATGCCATCCTGCTTCTGTGACACATTCGTATCTCCCTTAAACAGATTGCCGTTATTATCAACACGCCAGTCTCCTGTATACATATTATTATAGCTTGCTTTAGTTGATTGAGCCAGCAATGATAAACCATTCACCGCCTCTGTATTCATACCCTGCGATATATTAATAACAGCAAGTACAAGTACAACTGCTATACCAACAACAGTAGGCAATAACGCTGTCATTAAAAGCTTGGCCTTTATGCCACTTATAGAAACCGAACTTTTAGCTCCGCCAGCACCTCCTACGATGCCGCTATCGTTATTTCTCTTCTTTGTTCCTGAGGCTTTCTTCTTTTTACTCTTTTTATTTTCGTTACTTACTTCTTCCTCTATTAAAGATATCGACGTCTCTGCATTCTCTTGTATCTTTTTAGGGGACTTCTTGTTCTTCTTAATCCTGCTGGCAAAGCCTGCCTTTTTCTCTTCCTTAGTATCTGCTGATGTAACTTTTGCTTCACCTTTTATGGATGCTGTTGTTATATTCATATCCTGCTCCATAATAAGACCTCCTGTATATTATCAATAATACATAAATATATATTGTTCACTTATATTTATTGCTTAATTATAACATATTACTATTTTTTTGTAACTCTATTTTGACTAGTTTTATACAGATTTCTGACTAAAAAACTATAATAATACTTATTTTTATCAGTAAAAGCAGCATTAACAAAATCAGTCTTAGCTATTTAATATAAGTCATCCTGCTTCTTTTTAAGTGTATGTTTATTCTATTCCCTTACCATAGTATAAAATCTGAATGCAATATCATAAAAACATTATCAAAAAAAATATTATCGTAAAAATTATTATTATAAAAATATTATCACAAAAATATTATTATAAGAACATTATTATAAAATATTATCACAGAAAACATTACAATGATTGTTACATAAAAAGTTCCCCGGTCTGGGGTGACCGGGGATGAGTAGAGGGGATAGAAATATAGTCAAGCATATTGGCTTTGGAGATTATCCAATACGCTTCTGTACATAATTAATAAAACAAATTATAACTATAAATGAATATAATCCAAAATAGTTACTGCAAAAACATTTACTCTTTGCTTTCTGATTATCATATAATCTTATACAATTATATTATTTAAATGTCAAGTAGATACTTTAAGAATTTTGAAAAACTTTATACTTTCTTAATATTTACCTAGTATACAAGTAATATATAACTTATACATAGTTAATATATAAACCTACTGTATCTTATCAATTTAATTATATCCGTCATCATTAATAATCGCAACCGTTTTTCGATTATTTTTCAATCATTTTAAAGATTTATTGTTATATACTGCACTCTTATAACTATACCATATTGGTATGTTCTCAAACGCTTGCATATCATATATTAATCATGGTAGTTTGTCAAGTGCATTTTTAATATTTTCTGCGGTTTTTGTCACAGCAAGCCCTTCTTTTGATGTTTCTTTAAGACAAGCGGGCATTATATCTCCTATTCTTTTCATTGATTCTATAACCTCATCTGGTGTTATTACACTTGTTATTCCAGCCATAGACATCTGTGCTGCAGTTATAGCATTAACTGCTCCTGAAACATTTCTCTTAATACAAGGAACCTCTACAAGTCCACATACCGGATCACAGGTAAGACCTAACATACTCTTTAATGCAATTGCACTCGCATTTACTATCTTTCTGACATCACCACCCTGCAGATATACCAGACCCGCAGCAGCCATTGCACTAGCTGAGCCTATTTCTGCCTGACAGCCTCCTGATGCACCTGCTATGGATGCATTTTGTGCAATAACAGAACCTATTCCTGCAGATATAAACAATGCTTTAACAACATCTTCCTCCATAGCATTGTATATTTCCTCAAATGCAATAAACACCGCTGGGATAACTCCACACGAACCAGCCGTTGGGGCTGCAACTATCCTTTTCATGCACGCATTGGACTCTCCCATCTTTAATGCCTTTTCCATAACCTTAGCTATATAATCACCGCATATATTATTGCCGACAGCATTATACTGCCTCATCAGCTCACCATCACCACCTGCCATTCCACTTGGTGACTTAAGCTTTTTATCATAATTATTATCTGCATTTTTCATTGCACTATACATAGACCTCATATTATCGAATACCTGCTTTTCAGATATCATATGTTCATTAGCATTATCCTGCATAATTATCTGCCATAACTCACAATGTTTTTTCTCACACTCCGAAACAAGCTGTTCTATTGAATGATAACCCATATCAGCACCGCTCCTTATTAATTCATTTATTGCCCCATTGTTTTGTGATATCACTTGTTCAGTGACATTACCTGTTTAATGACATTACCTGTTTAATGACATTTCTTTGATTTATTGTGCTACATTTGCTTTAACTTATGCCAGCTACTCTGATACACTCAGATACGTTACCTTTTCTATTCCCTCAACCCTCTTAAGCCATTCTATTCCATCTGCTGGTATTTCCTGGTCACATTCTACCACCATAACCGCATTACCACCTCTATTAGAACGATATAGCTGCATAGATGCAATATTAACACATTTGTGGGATAGCATAGATGTTACCTCTGCTACATGTCCTGGCTGATCCAGATTATGCACTACTAATGTTGGATAATCACCAGAAAAATTCGTTGTAATCCCATCTATCTGAGCTATATTAATTCTGGAGCCGCCTATTGATTCCCCCACAACCTCTAATGTTTTTCCTGTTACACTTGTTAATATAAGCTGGACACTATTAGGATGTCCCTCTTTTAATGTTGACTTTCCAAATGTAATCTTAATTCCAGCTTTATCTGCAAGCTTCAAACTGTCAGGAATACGCATATCATCAGGTTTCATGCCAAGTAATCCAGCCACTAATGCCTTATTAGTACCATGTCCTCTTCCTGTATCTAAGAATGAACCATATAATAATATCTGTGCACTGCTTATCTGTTCTCCCATTAATCTGCGTGATATATATCCTATTCTGACCGCTCCTGCTGTATGTGAGCTTGATGGTCCAACCATAACCGGACCTATAATATCAAATATATCCATTAATGACTCCTCCATATTCGCTAATCATATGAAACCTTTACTTGTTTCCTGCTTTGTCCAATACGCAATATACAATATAATATGTCCTATAATTTAGCTTTTATTTTAATTCAATTACTGCATGTAATTTACCTTCCGACTCAAATGTTACAAGACAATTTTTTTCTTTAAATATTACACATTTAATGGTTATATCATCATTTTCCATAATTTCTTTTTTATATTCCACCCTGATACTCGAATATTCCTGGTTCTTATATATATCCTCTGGTAATACTTCGTATGCAGCTTCAATATAGTTTACATTATGCATATGTCCATTGCTATCCATATCTCTTCTTTGCAATCTATATGGTCTGCTTATTATCTGCTGTATATTTTCATTGTTATTCTGTTCTATATCCGTGTTTATTTTACATATTTCATCAGAAAATACCATTTTTCCTTCTTCTGTATCATATTCTTTATTGATATCCTGATTGAGCAGTAATGGTCTTCTTCGAGATAAATCCATATAAACCCAGCGCGATGAACCTATCGCAAATACTTCCCCATTATTATCTTTTAATTCAAAATCCCTGTAGGCACATAGTCTGTCTGTCTTTCTTGACCACGTTGATGCCTCAATATGTTCATTATAACCAGGTCTTGACAGCACCTTTATCTTCCAATCCAACAAAACCCATGTACAATTAATTTCTTTTAATTTATCAATCCCATATCCAACCGAAGCAGAATGTGCTGCTGCAATATCTTCCATAATTGTAATTATTCTCTTATTGGATATACTATAATCCTTCCCTATATCTTCAAGCTCTACCTTGTATTTCTCGCTGTAAATCATATTCTATATAAACTCCCTGATTAGTTTTAAAAATGGTAATGCTGGTAAAAAGCCTAATATTTAGAATTATATTTATAATGATATTTAAAACAATATTTAGAGTAATACCAATTATAATATATAACAAAATTATAATATATAACAAAATCTATAATAGCACCTATAATGATACCTATTAATGATGCCTATAACTATGCCTATAACGATATATGTATCGATATATATGACAGTATATGTGGCAACATATATTTTTCAATGAGTATTAAAGCTCTCTTTCGCATTAATATAATTATATATCCTTAATTACATTCCTGCTATAAAATTTTACACTATTCTTGGTATTTATTATTGTACTATTTTTCACTATTATTAATTGCTTTATCACATATCAAAACTATATAGTTTTATATATAATATATCATAGTATATTAAATAATTAATTTATTAATCAAAATGTATTTAAGCTATGTTTCACGTGGAACAAAAACATATGTTCTTTTGTTGGTTTTTTTTAAGTTATCATACAATAACTACACTATTTTAAGTATTATCTTTTTATTGTTTATGGATATAAGTGAACTGAGTTCAATTTTGTTTCTGTATCCGCTCATTTATAATTAATTTAGTTTAATTCGTCCACTATAAAAATCTCATTATAATCATCTCATTAAAATTACCACTTTTACAGTTAATCAGTATGTTGATTCTCCTTTATTTTTAAATTTTCTTTAATATAAACTATATAATTCAGTAATTTTTAAAATCAATTATTACATCTGTTATATCTTATCCTGTTAACTTTTATTATGCTATTTATTAGATATTTTTATTATTCTACTTGTCATAATTTGCACAATAAGCTATATACATTTAAATTCTTTAAATCATATAACTACATAATTGAACTGAGTTCAATTTATTCACAAAATTAAAATAAACACATTATTATATTTATTTTAATTACTAATCATATTTTTATAATTAATTATAAGATAGGTTTATGTAATCATCATTATGTTATGAACTGAGTTCAATTTATTTATATATTACAAAATATATCTTATACAATAAATGAACTGAGTTCAATTTATAATATAATTTATAAAACAATTTGAAGATTATAATTTAACTTACAATTTTATAAATATCAATTTTAATTCTCTTTTATTCTCTTTATTTCAACTGAACATTATTATCCATAATCAACAAAAATATTTAATCTAAATATCTAATCTAAAAAACTTATTCTATGTTTTATTTGATATTTATTTATTCCTAAATACAATATCTGTTTTTAATCATTTAAACTAGGCATAATTGAACTCAGTTCAATTATCTTATCATAATATACTTTCAAATACTAATAAATGAACTCAGTTCAAAAAATCTTCTTATAAAAACATAAAAAATACAAGAAATTATGTATTTATCCATTGATTTAATACTAAAGTATTGTATAATTAAAATATAATTTTAAGAAAGAAGGAAAATAATGAGTGAAATAATAAGCCTAATTAATGAAAAAGGGGGAGTAGGTAAATCATCCTCAGCAATATCAATTGCTCAGATATTAGCTATTTCTGGGTATTCAATATTATTAATAGATCTGGATCCGCAGATGAATACAACCAAAATGTTTGGAAAAACCGATGCCGGCACAGAATCGGATTATGAACATTTGTTTTGTTCTAAGTTGAGCAGTAAATCAGATGTGCATGATTATATTTCTACAACTGACTATGAGAATATATCTTTGCTCTCGGCCTCACGCGTATTAAATAAATTAATATATAAAATATATGATGTAAGTAAAACTACCAATGTAGAATTATATTTTAAATACAACCTTGGATTATTAAAAGATGATTATGACTATATAATTATAGATAATTCACCTTTTAAATCCTACTTAACAACCTGTGCTATGTGTGCCAGCAATAAGATTATAACCCCAATATGTGTTGATAATTTCTCTTATGATGGACTTATGTCATTATTTGATACAATTGAAGAATTAAATACTAAATATGCATTATCAATTGAATTCGCAGGAATGTTTATGACAAGGGTGGCTGACAGAACTTCATTATATAAAAAGATGTATGAAAGCTACGAAAATATGTTTGGTGATAAGTTTTTACCTGTTTCAATTAGAAACTGTATTGCAGTTAA